>CBFGLP010001279.1:0-7879 GCA_965649595.1 uncultured Myxococcales bacterium
TGCATGAGCAGGCCGCGATCCTCGACCGCCTCGACAAACGCCCGCGGCTGTCGGCGATCATGGGCGCCGGCTTTTGGGGCGCCGCGGCCAGCCGCGCGTACACGGCCGCGGGCTCGTTCGTGCTGTGGCTGGCCGAGACCCGCGGCTGGCCGACGATCACCGCGCTCTACGACAACGCTGGCGACTTCGAGGCCGTGTATGGCGAGTCGCTCGAGCAGCTCGAGCAAGAGTGGCTCGAGTTCCTGCGCAGCCTGCCCTTGCGCGAGCAGGACATCGAGGCGCAGGCGCAGCGGTTCGAGCGAGCCGGCGTGTTTCGCCGCCCCTGCGCTCACCGAGCCGCCGACCTGACCCGCGAGGCCGCGATCGCCCGCACCCGTGGTCAGCAAGACGAGGCGATCGAGGCCGCGCGCACGCTCTGCAAGATCGAGCCCGAGCGACCCGAGCATGCGCTGCTGCTCGCCGACATGCTCGCGGGGTTCGGCCGCCTCGACGAGGCCAAGGCGACCCTCGACGAGGCCGCCGCCCGTGACGACCTGACCGCCACGCTCGCCGCCGTGGTCGAAGAGCAGCGCGGCGACACGGCGCTGGTCGCTGGCGACCTCGAGCTCGCCACCACGCACTACCGTGCTGCGCTCGGCTTCGGCCTGCGCGAGTCCCAGCGACGGCAGCTCGAGATCAAGCTGATGGGCACCCGCGATCCCGCGCTCGCGCCCTTGATCGTCGAATATTTCGCGCCCTTCATGGTCGACGACAAAGGCCCCGGCAGCGCGATGCTGCGGCTGTGGGCGGCCACGAAGATCGCTCAATTGCCCGGCCACTGGGCGCTCGGCCACTACCTGCTCGGGCGCCAATTCATGAGCATCGCCGCGCCCGAGCAGGCGCTCGAGGTGCTCGAGCGAGCGATGAACCCCTCGCCAGGCGAGCCCGCGCTCGAGAGCGTCGAGCTGCGTCGAGCGCTGCGCTGGGCCTACGTTGGGGCGTTGGTGCAGAACCACCGCTGGGATCGGGCGCGGGAGATCCTCGATGCGCTCGAGCGGGACGCGGAGGGCAACGGGCACCGAGCCGAGGTCGCACAGTGGCGCGAGCGGGTGGATTTTTATGAGGGATGGTTTGGCCGTTAGGGATCAATTCGTCGGCGGATCCGAAGCACCGCTGGCTTCGGGCTGCTCACCCGCCTCGCTCGTCCCCTCCTCCGCCTTCGGCTTCTCCACCATGTCGACCCTCATCTCGTTGACCCCCGGCACGATCGTCATGTCGACGGTCACCGAGTGATACCCCGGCGAGGTCAGCTCGAGCCGAATCGGCGTCTCGCCCTCGGCGACTGGTACCAAGATCCGCTGCTCCCCCGTCTCCCCCGGCTCGATCACCATTCCTTCGCACCCGCGCTCGCACTTCACCATCAAGCGCTTCGGTCCACCGACGAACCTCAGCTCCGCCTGGTGCGTCTTGGTGGGCGTCGCTGCTCCCACGCTCTCGACGGGCGCCGCAGGAGCCGGCTTGTCGCGGCAAGCCAGGCCGACCGCCGACGCGGCGATCAACAGGCTCAAGCCGTGAAAGCGAGCGTGAGATCCGGAGCTCGGGCGGGGATTCGCGGTCATGCTTCGACGCTGACACCTCGAATCGCCCTAGCCCACTCGCCGGCCATCGTGGCCTGCTTTCGTGCGATTCAGGTCCTCGGCGAGCGGGATTCGAACGCGCGATTCTACATATTCAATCGCGCCTTCGTGGTGCATTTAGGCAATTGCCGAGCACAATCACTCGAGCGCAATCGGCCGTCCGTCGACACCCTCGGGCACGGGCACGCCGACCAGCTCGGCGATGGTCGGCGCGATGTCGACGGTAAGCACCCGCTCGCCGTGCTGACCTGCTCGATCGAGCCCACGGATCACCAGCGGCACGTGCTGATCAAACTCGTAGGGCGTGCCGTGCCCGGTCCCCTCCGGGTAGCCAGACACCCCAGGCGCATACTGAATCAAGATGTCCGGCGAGCGCTCGGGGTGAAAGCTCATCCGCCACGCGGCCGCGAACTCGTTGCGGTCCTCGGCCCCGAGCAGCTCGTCGCGCGTCCAGGCGTCGGCGACCTCGTCGCGCTCGCGCAGGAGCTTCGCCAGCTCGGCCCGGTAGGCTGCTCGCGTGGCCTCGTCGACGGCTGGATCGAAGCGCAGATCGACCCCATGCGTGAACACGAGCTCGGGCCGCTGCTGCTTGGCTAGTTTGGTCGTCTTGGCCGCCCGCTTCATCAGCGCGGGCAAGTGCACCTCGTCGACGAAGCGCCCGGCGGTCTCGAGGTCCGAATACTCGGGCATCGGCGCGACGCCATGGTCGGAGGTCAGCACCAACACGTAATCGTCGCCGAGCCGCTGATCGAGATCGGCGACGAACTGCCCGAGGAACTCGTCGAGGCGCAAGTAATAGTCGTGGACCTCGACGCTATCGGGCCCGTAGCGGTGGCCGGCATAGTCGCCGGCGGACAGGCCGACCATGAGCAGATCAGGCACCGCGTCCTCGCCCATACCCTCGGCGGCGATCGCCTCGCGGGCAAGCTCGAGCGTCATCAGATCGCCAAACGGAGTGTCGCGGATGACGTTGCGCGGCTGCTTGCCCTCGACCGCGATCACGTGCGGGAATTGCTTGGTCAGCGAGTAGTCGCTGAAGGTCGAGACCAGCTTGGGATCCGTCTCGCGGCGCGAGCCGGCGTAGGCGTCGTCGGGCCGGCTCAGCACCCACCCCTCGGCGCCGTAGAGCGCCTCGGCCCGACCCCGCTGGTTGTATGCGCTGACCCAAGCTGGCAGCTGCTCGGCGTAATACGTCGAGGTCGTGTAGCCACCGAAGCGATCGTCGTACCAGATCGCCGCGTCGGGCCGCTTGCCGCCCATCAGGATCGCCGCGCGATCCTTGAGCGCCACCGAGATCACGATCGACGCGGGGTCGGCCTGCTGCATCCAGTCACCGACGCCCTCGCGCAGCAAGGTCGCCGCCGAGACCCCCTTCGCGCTCGGGCTCTCGAGCACCTGCGCGCTCGGATCAGCGACGGCCGCGACCTCCTTGCCCGTCGTGCGGTCGAGCCACTCGTTGGCGACGATGCCGTGATGGGCGGGGTGCGTGCCGGTCGAGATCGTCGCGTGGCCCGGAGCCGTCTCGGTCAGCGCGTGGGCATGGAAGACCTCGTCGAAGAACAGGCCCTCCGCGCGCAGCTGCGCGAACCCCTGCTGCCACTGTGACCCGAAGCGATCGAAGTAGTCGAAGCGCATCTGATCGATCACGACCACGACCACCAGCTTGGGCGGCCCCTCGGGCTCGGGCTCCGACTCGGATGTACCCGGCACGGGCTCGGTCGGGGGCGGGGTCGTCTCGCCGGACTTGGCGGTGTCGCAGCCGACCCCGAGACAGACCCAGGTGACGAGTGCGCACGAGAGCAGCTCGGGACCGACGCGTCGCATCGCCACAACCTACCTTGTCGCGCGCTCGCAGTGGATCACGAGTCGGCAACATCTCGAACGTGCAGCCCCGCAGGCACCCGCTCGCCACGGCGGACCCGCTCGACGACCTCCCGTAAACACCCTAGCTCGCGTGCGAAGCCCAGAGCGCCGTCCGCAACCGCGTCCGCCCGCGGCGTGAGGTACAGGCGCTCCAAGCCCAGTCGCTGCAGCCTCTGCGCCGCCGCGAGGTCCCCGACGAAGATCGCGTCGAGGCTCCCGAACACCCGCCGCACCCACCACCGGACCGCTCGCTCGCCCACCCCCTCGAGCCGCGGGTGCAGCTGACCGAGCTGCTGGACCAGCTCGGCACCGGCCTCGCCCTGCCAGTAGCCGATCAGCGCCGGCCGAGGGTCGAGCCGAAGGCTGGCGAGGCGGATCGAGAGCGGCAGCAGATCGGCCGAGCCACAGCCGATCGCGCTCGGGCGGTGCAGCTGGATCAGCTCCATCAGCTGGCCCGGATGCAGCAGCGCTCGGCGCTCGCCGAGGCCCGGCGCGCTCGGGACCGCGACGTGCTCGACGACCACGTTGGTCCCGATCGCCTCGCTGTAGGTCCGAGCGCCGCTCTGCACGAGCACGTAGCGAAGGTCGTCGCGCTGGCCGAGCGCACGGATCTTCTCGACTTGCCAGCGGCGAAGCTCCCCCGCCGGGCTCCAGGTACTATCGACATCGAGCAACGTGAGCATCCGAGCGGACCCTGGCTCGACATGGGCCCGCCCGCAAACCCACGAGCGGCTGTCGCGGCCGCTCCCGCGAGCGTCAGAGCACGCGCAAACGTTCGCGGGACCCGCTCCTCGATCTTGCCAGCGCCGCGCTTCGGTGCTGTCCTCGGGCCTCGACGATGGAAGGCGAACTGATCCCCGAGACCTCCCCCTCGGGCTCCGCCGCGAGCCGGGGCAAGTACGTCGGCGACTACGAGATCGACCGCAAGGGCGCGGGTCGACAGTTCGAGAGCGACTTCCTCGAGTTCTTCGCGCGCTGCCACGGCAGCATCCCGCTGATCATCTACGGACCGATCGTGGTCTGGCTGTTCTGGCTCACCGCCACCCAGACCAACCTCGGCCTCGGCGCGGCGATCGGCCTGACCGCGGCCGGCGTGCTCATCTGGACGCTGGCCGAGTACTGGCTGCACCGCACGGTCTTTCACTTCGAGCGGATGCCCAAGCTGCACTTCTTCCTGCACGGCATCCACCACATCTATCCCAACGACAAGTACCGGCTGGTGATGCCACCGGGCGCGAGCGCGGTGCCTGCCCTGCTGTTCTGGGGCCTCGCGTATCTGGTGCTCGGCTACGACATGGCACTGCCTGCCTTCGCCGGGTTCGCGATCGGCTACCTCTGGTACGACATGACCCACTGGTGGACGCACGCGGGCAAGGCCCGGACGCGCTGGGGCAAGCTGATCAAGCGGCACCACATGCTGCATCACTTCCAGGACCACGACGCGTACTTCGGCGTGTCGACGCCGGTGTGGGACTGGGTGTTCGGGACTTGGCCCAAGGACCCGGGCAAGCCCTCGACCAAGCAATAGTGTCAGGCCCGGGCTGCCCCGCTCACGCGCGGAGCAGCCCGACCCGCCTAGCGCGATGGACCGCGCGCGTCCGGTTGGGCACGTCGAGCTTGGCGAGGATCCGGTGCATGTGGGTCTTGATCGTGCCGACCGACACGAACAAGCGCCGGGCGATGTCGTGGTTGGATAGACCGGTGGCGACGAGCTCGAGCACCTCGAGCTCGCGGCCGGTCAGCTCGACGGGGATCCAGCGCTCGTCGGTGTCTTCCATGGCGGCGGGTGAGGGCCGATCGTCATCGACCGCCGCGAGCTCCGAGCAGCCGCTCGGCCCAGTGCTCGCCTGCAGCTCGGCTCGAAGCGCCTGCATGCGGACGATCGCCGGGCGCATGTCGGTGCCCTCGAAGAGCACGAGCGCCTCGTCTACCGCCTCAATCGCCTCGTCGAGCTCGTCGAGCGCCGCCTTGGCTCGGGCCAAGAGCTCGGTCCCGTACGCGAGGTAGGCGACGTCGCGCAGGAGTCGGTTGCGCTCGATCCCCTGCTCGACCTCGGCGAGGGCCGTGCGAGCGTCGCCACGCACGAAGGCTAGCCAGCCCAGCTCGATCTTCGCGAGGCCACCCCCCGAGAGGTGCAGCGTCTGGGTCTCCTCGGCATAGGCCAGCGCGCGACGAATGCTCCGCTCGGCCTCGTCGAGGCGACCGAGCCGTCGCTGCGCCTGGGCCAGGAACGCCAGCACGACCACGTCGAGCGCCTTGTCGACCCGGGTCAGGCGCTCGGCTTGGTCGAGGCGATCGATCGCCCGAGCCAGCTCGCCGCGCTCGAGGTGAACCATGCCCGCGTGCTGGTGGAGGCTGCCGAGCACGAGCTGCTGCTCGCGCGAGGGCGCTGACTGGCTGATCTCCGCGATCAACCGCTCGGCCAGCGCGAGCGCGTCATCGTAGCGACCGCCGCGGACCAGCGCCGCCAGGCGCATCAGGATCATCAGGTGACCCATGATGAAGCGGGTCATCGGCGACGCCCGACCGGCCTCGAGCAGCGCGTCTGCGATGTCGAGCTTGCGCACCCCAGCCTCGAGCTCGCCGACGATCAGATCGCACCAGCCGGCCATGAAGGGGAACACCGCGTCTTGCCCGTGCAGCGGTGCCGGCACCTGCTCGAGCCAGCGCCGGACCACGCCGGTCTGGTTGGCGCTGACCAGCTCGGCTGCCCAGCGCTCGAACAGCTCGACCAGCAGCGTCGAGTCGCCGGCTCGCAGCGCGTGCTCGAACGCCTCTTGCCGAAGGTCGCGAGCTGCCAGCCACCTTGCCGCGCGAGCGTGTCGCTCGCTCAGCCACGCCTCGCCCCGCTCTCGCGCGCGCTGACGCAGGAACTCGCCGAACAGGTGGTGATAGCGAAACCACCGGCCGTGCGTGTCGAGCGGGATCCAGAACAGGTTCGCCTGCTCGAGCTCGGCGATCCGCTCGCGCGCGTCCGGGTCACCGACGACCGCCGCGGCCAAGGGCGCGCACACGCGCTCGAGCAGCGCCGTGACGAGCAAGAACTCGCGGGTCTGCACTGAGCTGGTCTCGAACACCTCGCTCAGCAGGTAGTCGGCGATCAGCCGATCACCTCCGCTCGGCAACGCGGCCTCGGCCGACTCCGTTCGCCGCGCTCGCAACGAGAGCGCCGCGAGCTGGGCCCCCGCCGGCCAGCCCTCGGTGCGGGCCTCGAGCCGCTCGAGCTCGCTGCGCTCGAGCGATATGCCCATGACCTCGGCGTAGAAGCGCTCGGCCTCGGGCAACGAGAAGCGCAGATCGACCTCGTCCAGCTCGCCCAGCTCGCCGCGCGCCCGCAGGCGCACGAGCGGCAGCGGCGGCTCGCTGCGGCTGATCACGATCAGCCGCAGGCTCGCCGGGCAGTGATCGAGCAACCAGGCCATCGCCGCGTGGATCCGGGCGTCGCGGATCGCATGGAAGTCATCGAGCACGAGCACCAGCGCCTGCTCGGCCGGATGCGCGGCCAAGGGGATCACCAGCTCGTCGGCGAGCAAGGCCTCGAGCTCGTCGGGTGTCGCGGGATCGGGCGCCTGCAAGAGCGCCGCCGGATCGCCCGGCAGCGTCGGCACGACCGTCCGCAGGGCCGCGAGCAGGTACGCGAAGAAGCGCATCGGCTCGTCATCGCCGGGATCGAGCGAGAGCCACGCGACCGCCAGCGAGGTCTGCTCCAGCCACGAGGTCACCGCCGTCGACTTGCCCGCGCCCGCCGGACCCAGCACTACCGTCAGCGGCAGCGCGGCGCACTGCTCGAGCCGCTCGACCAAGCGAGGTCGCGCGAGCGTGTGCGCGCGAGCGAGCCGGGGGTGCAATTTGGTCGGGAGCAGGCCTCGACCGCTGCGGCGCTGGGTTTGCGGCTGCACGTACACCCGAAGATATACGCCGCCGGTCGCCCGAGTCGGCCCCAGGGGACCAAAATTCCACCCTCGGGTAGACGTCGAGCGCGGTCGACCGGCCTAGCCTTCGACCATGCTCGAAGTCCAGGGGCTCACCTTCCAATACCCGGGCACGGGCCAGCCGGCGGTGCACGACGTCTCGTTCAGCATCCCGAGCGGCCACGTGTTCGGCTTCCTCGGCCCGAGCGGCGCCGGCAAGTCGACGGTCCAGAAGATCCTCACCCGCCTGCTGCCCTTGCAAAAAGGCGAGGTCCGCTACGACGGCCGCCCGCTCGCCTCGCTCGGGCGCGACTTCTTCGCCGAGGTCGGCGTCTCGTTCGAGCAGCCGAACCTGTTCCCGCGCCTGACCGGGCTCGAGAACCTCGAGGCGTTCCTCGATCTCTACCCCGGCGAGCACGACGATCCCCGCGCGATGCTCGAGCGGGTCGGGCTCGGCAACGCGATCGACAAGAAGGCCGAGGACTACTC
>CBFGLP010001280.1:0-2384 GCA_965649595.1 uncultured Myxococcales bacterium
GTGCGTGATCCGGACGGCCGAGTCGGTGGAGTTGACGTGCTGGCCACCGGACCCGCTCGAGCGCATGGTGTCGAACTCGAGCTCGCTCGGATCGATGTGCACGTCGACCTCCTCGGCCTCGGGCATGACCGCGACGGTCGCCGTGGAGGTGTGGATCCGGCCTTGCGACTCGGTCGCCGGGATCCGCTGGACCCGATGCACGCCGCGTTCGAACTTGAGCGTGCCGTAGACGTCGCGCCCGCGCACGAGGCCGCTGACCTCCTTGAAGCCTCCAGCCGAGTTCTCCGAGAACGCGACTTGATCGATCACCCAGCCGCGGCGCTCGGCGAAGCGGGTGTACATGCGCCAGAGGTTCGCCACGAACAGGCCTGCTTCGTCTCCGCCAGTGCCGGCCCGGATCTCGAGGATCACGTTGCGGCCGTCGTTGGGATCGCGGGGGGTCAAGAGGCGTAGCAGCTCGGTCTCGAGCATGTCGTGCTGCTGGTCCAGCTCGCGTAGATCCGACTGGGCGAGCTCGCGCATGTCGGGGTCGGCGAGCAGCTCGCTCGCGTCGCTGCGTTGCTGCTCGAGCGCGCGCAAGCGAGCGAACGCGTCGGCGAGCGGGGACAGCTCGGCGTGCTCGCGCGAGAGCTCGAGGAAGCGGCGCTTGTCCGCGACCACCTCGGGATCACAGATCATCGCGCCGACCTCCTCATGGCGCTCGGCGATGCTCTCGATCTTGGCTCGCAGCTGGGCTTGCAAGAGGACCCTCCGCCGACTCGTGGGCGGCCGTTCGGATCGGCACACTTAGCACTGCGTCTGCGTGCCAGCAATCGCGGGCCTGCACGCCCGCCCACGAGTGTGGTCTGTCACGGGTCGAGGATTTGGAGATCCAGAGGGCTTCGGGAGCATCGCCGGGGGCGCTCGATGCAATTGCCTCGCGTGGTCGGGCCGGGTATGACTCGCTCGCCATGGGCGACGAGCGTCGTTGGGCTGCACGGCTTCAGTTTCTCGACGAGCTGTGGCGTGGACGCGATCGGATCGTGCTCGATCTGGATGTCGAGCAAGCGCTCGCGAAGAGTGCTGCCGAGCCCTTCGCCGATCTGCTCGAGCGTCTCTTGCCTGCGGACGAGGAGGACGCGCGGGCGTGGATGGCACTGCACGACGAGCGTCGAGCGGCCACGTTCGCGCGCGCTCGTTCGGGCACCGTGTTCGTCGGGCTCGATGCCGCGGCCGAGCTGGCGAGCGACGAGGACTGGGAGGTCGCGCTCGTGATGCTGCCCGAGCCGCGCGAGCAGATGAGCGCCGATCTGCTGGCGTTCCTCGAGGTGCTCGGTGACAAGACCAGCGACGATCCAGATCGGACGGTCGTGCTCGCGGTCCCGATCGAGCGCGATGGGGCCAAGGACGACGCAGAGGATCGCACCTACGAGGCGCTCGCTGATCTCGTCGACGAGCTGTTCGGGGACGCGCGGATCTATGGGCTCGCGCGTCCGGGCATGGCCGCGTTCTTCGACTTTGGCCGGGTGCTCGCGGACGAGGGCGAGGGCGAAGCTGGCGAGGAGTCGATCGACATCGAGGTCGACAACACGCTCGGCAGCGAACAGCCGCGCTTCGATCTCTTCTTGGCGGTGATTGGGGACCGCGTGCCCTCCGAGGGCCTGACCTACGTCGAGCTCCCGCCCGACGAGGGCGCCCCGATCCGTGCGACGATCCAGGCGGCCGAGAAGGCCTTCGTCAGCCCGGCCGGTGGCGAGAAGGCGGGCGACGACGAGGTCGCGGCTCTGCGTGCGCAGCTAGCCGAGGCGCAGCGTCGAGGTGACCTCCAGGCGATCGAGCGCCTCGCGCTGCTCGAGAAGCTCGAGCAGGCCGAAGAGCGCGCCGCGGGGTTGGGTGAGCAGCTCGAGCGCCGTCACGCTGCCGCGGGCGCCGTCGAGCTGGGCTCGGGCCAGACGGAGGGCGGCGAAGGTCCACGCCTCGATGCCGTGCTGGCGCGCGAGCAAGCGCTCCGTTGGGAGCTCGACCGTACGCGTGCCGAGCTCGAGCGCCTGCAAGCGCGACCGGTCGAGACGCTCGAGGCCGAGGTCGCAGCCCTGCGGGCGCGCTTGCGCGACTCCGAGGCCGAGAGCCAGCGCCTGCGGGATCGAGTGGCCGAGGCCGAGGGGGCGCTGTCGGCCCTCGAAGGCGGCTCGGACGAGCTCGATCAATTCGACGTGATCGACGCAGAGCTCTCCGACGCTCTGGCCGAGCAGGCGCTCTTGGACGAGCTCGAGCGCTCGATGAGCGTCGAGACTCCGGCCCGCGAGCGCAAGCGGCTCGAGAGCCTCGGTCGGCTCGATCGGACGCTGCGCAAGCTCGAGCGGGGGGCCGACGTCTCCGCGCTCGAGCTCCACCGCGAGCTCGTG
>CBFGLP010001281.1:0-1777 GCA_965649595.1 uncultured Myxococcales bacterium
TGCGTGCCCTCGAGCAGCTTGATGACCAGTGGCGCGCCACCGACGGTCTCGATCAGGCCCTCGACGTCCATCGTGGTGTGGGCGCAGCCGGTGACCGGCAGGCCGATGCCCTTCTTGGCGAGGATCTGCAGCGCGCGCAGCTTGTCGCGCGCGCGGGCGATCGCCTGCGAGCCGTTGACGCAGTAGACGTTCATCATCTCGAACTGCCGGACCACCGCCGTGCCGTAGAACGAGTGCGCGGCGCTGATCCGCGGGACCGCGACGTCGTAGTCGTCGAGCAGCCGGCCCTCGTAGGTGATCGTCGGCCGGTGCGAGGCGATCTTCATGTAGCAGCGCCGGTAGTCGATCAGGTCGGCCTCATGGCCACGCTGCCGGATCGCCGCGATCATTCGCTGCGTCGAGTAGAGGTCCGGATTCTGCGAGAGCACGGCGAACTTCATCCGCCGGGTCGGCTGATCGGAGGTGGCTTCGTTTTCGGGTTCGGGGTTGGTGGGTTCCACGACGAGACCTCGCGGCGGGCCAACCCTACACCGGCCCTGGCCGCTCGTCTGGACGCTAGCGCGTGTGCGAAGGCCGACGAGAGCGACAGGATCGAGCGCCTCGTGCGGGTTCGTATCGGCTCGATGCTTCGTGCGAAGAGTCCCGTATCCACCCCCCGGATGGAGATGAGCCCAGCCATGGCGTGGGCGCGCTTGCCCTTGCAGATCGTGCTGATCTGGTTGGCATGGTGGGTGAGCCGGCCCGACTCGGCGCAGGGTCAGGGCAGCACGCAGACGCCGACGTCCTGAAAGCCGACCGGCGCTTGGCCTTGCTCGAAGAACGCCACGCACTCGCGCGGGCTCGCGCAGGGGTCGGCTAGATCGAGGTCGCAAAGCGGCGTGCAGCAGGTCGATTCGTTGCCGGGGCAACCAGGTACCTGCTCTTGGGCCACGCAGACGAGCCCCGGCTGGCAGTCGTTCGGTTGGTCGCAAGGCGAGATGTCGTGGCCCTGCGATCCGGTCAGCGCGCATTGGAACGCGTTTTGCGACCAGTAGCAGCCGTACTCGGCCGGGCAGTCTTGCAGCAGCGGATCGCACTGCTTGTTGCACAGCGCCACCGCGCCCGAGAACAGACAACCCCAGCCGGCCGGGCACATCAGGCTCTGCGGGCTGCCCGTGCAGAAGGGCACGCAAGTGCCGTGCAGCTCACCATCGACCCACTCGAGGTTCCAGCAAAACCCGGTGCCGTCGCAGTCGTCCTGCCCCTCGTTGAAGCTGCTCAGCGTGCAGGGCTCACCCCAGCCCTTGTCGCCGAGGATCGGCATGCACTTGTTGGCGTCGAGGAAGGGGCTGGCTTGGACGGTCGAGAAGGGCACGCACTTGTGCGTGGGGAAGCAGTCTTGCGCGAGCGGGGCACAGGGCTCGTTGGTCACGTCGGGCGGGATGCCCCAGGTCTCGTCGCTCGGGTCGGTGTCGGCGAGCTCCTCGGACGGGTCGTCGCCCGACGAGTCGGGGAACGAGTCGTTGCTGCTCGACGAGTCGTCGGTGTTGCTCGACGAGTCATCGTTGGTCGACTCGGACGGATCGTCGCTGCTCGGCGAGTCGGGGTCGTCGTTCGACGAGTCGGGTTCGCTGTCGTTGTCGTCGGAGGCGTCGCCGATCGAGTCGGGCCCGTCCTGCTCGCCCTTGTCGGCCTCGTCCGCTTCGTCGTCGCCGATGCTGCCGAAGCCCTCGGCCGAGAGCGGGCCGCGAGCCGTGCAGGCGATCACGCCGGGCAGCAGGCCTGCGATCACGGCTCG
>CBFGLP010001282.1:0-6978 GCA_965649595.1 uncultured Myxococcales bacterium
GCTTGGTTCGTCTCCGGGACGATGTGCACGTTCGGGTTCGCAGCCGTCCGTTTGGGCCCCCAGAGGGGGGCTCTCCGGGACATCGTGCACTTTCGGGTTCGCAGCCCAAGAGGGGGCTCTTGGGCCTCGCTCGAGGCTTGCGACGCACCTTGCGATGTCGCTGTGCTTGGGCTCCACTTCCGCCCGTGAGCGCGCCGCCGCTGCGAGTCGAGGGCCTTACCAAGCGCTATGCCGGCCGTGCGGTGCTCGAGGGCGTCGAGCTCGAGGTCGGCCCAGGCGAGGTCGTGGCGCTCGTCGGGCCCAACGGCGCGGGCAAGTCGACCTTGCTCGGCAGCGTGGTCGGGACGGTGATCCCCGACTTGGGCACCGTAGCGATCGCGGGCCACGACCTGCGCCGTGAGCCGATCGAGGCTCGGCGAGCGCTCCGTTATCTCGCGCAGGAGGTCGAGGTGCCCGCTGGCCTGACCGGACGCGAGCTGCTCGAGTTCCACGCCGGGGTGTTCTCCGAGCCTGCGGCAGTCGATCGAGCAGCCAAGCTGGCCGACCTCGGGCCCGCGATCGATCTGCTCGCCAGCACCTACAGCGTCGGCATGCGTCGGCGCCTCGCGTTCGCCTGCTTGGTGCCCGGCACGGCCGCGCTCTACGTGCTCGACGAGCCCTTCGCGGGCGTCGACACGCAGGCGCGCGGGAGCTTGCTCGAGTGGCTCGCCCAGCGGCGTCGAGCGGGCGCGGGCGTGCTCTTGGCGGCACACGCCGAGAGCGAAGGACCGGCGCTGACGGCCCTCGAGGCCCGCTGCTTCGAGCTGCGCCCGGCTGGGTTCGGGGCTGGGGGTGGAGCGGCGCGATGAGCCTGCGCGTGGGCGTGCTCGGTGCGGGAGCGATCGGGGCACACGTCGGGCTCCGGCTCGCGGCGGCCGGAGCCGACGTCACGTTGATCGGTCGTCCGCGATTGATCGAGGCCCGCGCTAAAGGTCGGCTCGAGGCGGTCACGCTCGATCACCGCAGCGTCCCTGCCCCTGCCTCGCTGACCTGCTCGACCGACCCCGCTGCGCTGCGCGAGGTCGAGGTCTGCCTGATCACCGTCAAATCGCACGACAGCGAGTCCGCAGCTCGGCAGCTCGCCGAGCAGCTCCCGCGCGAGGCGATCGTCGTGTCGCTGCAAAATGGCCTACGCAACGCCGAGGTGCTGCGCCGAAGCGGCCTCGCTAGCGCGCTCGCGGGGATGATCAGCTTCAACGTGTTCGTCGATGGCGACCGCTATCGGCAGGCGACCAGCGGTCCGATCTTGGTCGAGGACGATGCTCGCGCGCGGCCCCAGCTTCGCCGCCTCGCCGAGGCCATGCGCGCCGCGGGTCTCGAGTTCGAGCTGCGCTCGGACATGCAGGCAGTGCTCGCGGGCAAGCTGCTGCTCAACCTCAACAACGCCGTGTGCACGCTGGCGGGCGTCTCGATCGC
This sequence comes from uncultured Myxococcales bacterium, assembly GCA_965649595.1. Taxonomy (GTDB): domain Bacteria; phylum Myxococcota_A; class Polyangia; order Nannocystales; family Nannocystaceae; genus Plesiocystis. The sequence continues at coordinate 1,456 of CBFGLP010001282.1, forward strand.
TGCCTCGCTGCGCTCGCGCGATCTGAGGCGCTGCTTCGCCGCGAGCATGCGCGAGGGCCTGCAGATCTTCGCGGGCGCGGGCGTGCCAGTAGCGACGATCGGCAGGCTGCCGCCGCGCTTGATCGTCCACCTGCTGCCGCTGCCCGACGCGATCGTGCTGCGGGTCGCCAAGTCGTTGATCACGATCGATCCCGCCGCGCGCTCGAGCACCTTGCAGGACCTCGAGCGCGGCAAGCAAACCGAGATAGACGCGCTCGATGGCGAGCTGGTCCGCCTCGCCGACGAGCGCAACCTCCCCTGCCCAATTCACCGCTTCATCGTCGAGCAGGTCCATCGGCTCGAGCGAATGCCGAAGCCCGAGTTCTTCGAGCCAGCCAAGCTCTGGGCCGAGATTCGGGCTCGCATGTAACGTCCTAGAAGGTCAAGATCGACTCGACGCGGTGCCCGGCCAAGCGATTGCGTCCGCCGAGCCCGTCGAGCTCGATCAGGAACAGGCACGCCTGCACTCGCCCGCCGAGCCGCTCGACCAAGCGGGCGGTCGCGGCCGCGGTCCCGCCGGTAGCGAGGAGATCATCGACGATCAGCACGTTGGTCCCGTGCCCGAACGCGTCGGAGTGCACGTGCAAGCTGTTGCTCCCGTACTCGAGCGCGTAGCTCTCGACGATCGTCGCGGCCGGCAGCTTGCCGGGCTTGCGGGCGGGCACGAAGCCGAGGCCCAGCCGATGCGCGAGGATCGAGCCGAACAAGAACCCGCGCGACTCCATCCCGACGATCACGTCGAGCTCGCCGACGAGGTCGTGGATCTGATGAAGGTGCAGCTCGACGGCCGTGGCGAACGCGACCGGATCGGCGAGCACCGGGGTGATGTCGCGGAACAGGATGCCCGGGCTCGGGAAGTCCGGGACCGCCCGGATCTTGCCGCGGACCAGCGCGCGCGCGTCGTCGTGGTCGAAGCTCATCGACGCTGGTTCCCCTCGGCCGGCAGCGCGGCGACTCGCTCGGCCCACTGATCGAGATCCGGCGCGGTGATGTCGAGCTCGAGCGGCGTGATCGCTACGAAGCCCTGCGCGACCGTCCCGGTGTCGAGCCCCTCGCTCTCCTCGACCGGCGCCGGTGGACCGCCGATCCAGAAGTAGCTGCGGCCCATCAGGTCCTCGCGCTGCGCGACCTGATCCATGTAGCGTCGCTGCCCGAGCCGAGTGACGCGAGCCCCGAGCGAGCTACCCTGCCGCGGTACGTTGACGTTGAGCAGGTGCCGCTCGCCAGCGCGGTGCCGCTCGATCAGCACGGGCACGAGCTGACGGACGATCGGCACGCAGAGCTGCGGATCGACGCCACCCTCGACCGACACCGCCATCGCCGAAGAGCCGCGGATCCGCCCCTCGCGGGCAGCCCCGACCGTGCCGGAGTAGAACACGTCCGCGCCGAGGTTGTAGCCGGGGTTGATGCCCGAGAGCACGAGCTCGGGGATCCGCTCGCACAGGTGCAGGGCAGCCAGGTAGACGCAGTCGACGGGCGTGCCCGAGACTGCGTACCAGTTAGGCCCGAACTCCGGCGCATGCTCGGAGCGCAGCGAAGATCGCAGCGAGATCGCATGCGAGAACCCGCTGCGCTCGTCGGTCGGCGCACACACGACGACGTCACCGAACTCGGCCGCGACCTCGGCCAGCACCCGGAGCCCAGGCGCCCGGATGCCGTCGTCGTTGGACACGAGGATCAGCGGCCGCTGCGGCGAGGTGCTCACGCGGGTCGTTTAGCAAAAACGGGCGCCGACTCGAACCCCCACGATGGTCCGGGATGACCGCCCCCTCCCGAAGGCCGCCTCCTTCCTTGGAGCCGAAGGCCCTCAGCGCCCCCTTCCCCGGAGCCGAAGGCACGCCTCCTTCCTTGGAGCCGAAGGCCCCTCAGCGCCCTGTGGGCGCTGACTAAACCAAAAAGGAAAGCGGCCCTTTCGGGCCGCTTTCACCGCTGTCGGAGCGAAAGGATTCGAACCTTCGACCCCTTGACCCCCAGTCAAGTGCGCTACCAGGCTGCGCTACGCTCCGGCGGGGTCGGCTGTATAGCTGCTCGGGTTGCTCGGTGCAAGGGGGTAGAGACGGGTTGGCTCACTCTCCGTGGTCGACCTCGAGCCGCTCTCGCTCGGGCCGCTCCAGCAAGGGCTGGGCGGTGCCCAGCTCCTCGGCGGTGCTGGCCAACACCCGCCGTGCGCCGCCGCTGCTGCGCAAGAACTCCGAGGGATCCGCCGCGAGCTTGGGGATCGGCTCCTCCGCGCGAACTACCGCGGCGAGCTGCTCGAGCTGCTCCTTGACCCGCGCGAGCGACTGCCGGGCCTTGTACACGCCGCTGACCTTGGCGCTCTCGATCTTCGCGGCGCCCTGGCGCAGCTCCTGGCGGGCACCCGCGAGGGTGAACTTGCGCTCGTAGAGGAGGTGCTTGATCTTGAGCAGCGTCTCGACGTCCTTGCGTCGGTAGACCCGCTGCTGCGAGCGCGACTTGATCGGCTTGATGCTCGGGAACTCGGTCTCCCAGTAGCGCAGCACGTGGGCGGCGACACCGATGATCTCGGCGACCTCGCCGATCTTGAAGTAGAGCTTGTCCGTGCCGAGGTCGACGCCGCCCCCCTCGCCGGTGGTCGCACCGCTCGGTCGCGGGGAGCCGGCTCGGCCCGAGGCGCGGCGCTTGGAGCCGGACTGACGCGGTTGCTTGGGCGCGGCGGACATGCGGCGAGCGGGTGAGTACGAGAGCAGGACGAGCAGCGCGGAGGATCAGCCGTCCTCGCCGTTGAGCGCAACCTTGAGCACGTTGCTGGGCTTGAAGGTCAGCACCCGCCGGGCTTCGATCGTGATCTCTTGCCCGGTCTGCGGGTTGCGTCCGGGCCGAGGCTTCTTCTCGCGGACGACGAAGTTGCCGAAGCCCGAGATCTTGATCTTCTCGCCGGTCTCGAGCACGGCCTTCATGGTGTCGAACACCTGGTCGACGAGATCCGCGGCTTCCTTCTTGGAGAACCCGCCGACCTTCTCGCAGACTTTGTCGACGATGTCCGCCTTGGTCATCGCGCTGCGGTTGCTCGACTCCGTGGCTGATCCAGCGTCGGAATCGTCGTCGTCGTCGTCGTCGTCGTCCATCGACATGTCGGACCCCATGGGGCGAGCGAGGATCGTGAACTGGATCGCCACCTCGGCGCAAGCGCTCCGCGTGCTCGTGCAGCGTCGGGAACTGTCAGCTCGCTCCCGGCGCTAGCCGGCACGATCGGGCGAGCAGTATGATCGGACATGCGACGAGCGCTGGCTCGACGCATGCGCGATGATCCAGAGCGCCCCGAGGGCTGAGCCGTCAGCGAACCCGCAGCGAAGGGTCGCGGCCGCGAAGCCGCTCGCAAGCTCCGCTGACCAGCTGGTCGTGGAGCTCCTGGACCTCTGCATCGGTGACGGAGCGCTCGAGCGCGCGGTAGTGCAGACGCACGAGCAACGCACGTCGTCCGGGCTCGACTCCGGGGCCGCGATAGTCCTCGCGCAGCTCGACCGCGAAGGGTCGCACTGGATCGACCTCGTCCACCAAGGTGCGCCGCACATCCTCGCCCTCGCGCATGAAGTTGATCGCCTCGACCACCTCGCTGGCCGCGATGCTGACGGCGAGGTCGAGCGAGAGGTCGCGGTGAGTGCCGGGGAATCGAGCGACCTCGGCCAGCTCGACCACGCCGACCGGCGGCAACGCGTCGATCCACAGCTCGCCGTAGGCCAGCTCGAGCGCCGCGAGATCACGAGCCCCGACGAGATCGGGGTGCAGCTCACCAGCCACACCGATCTGCCGAGCGCCCTCCCCCGTGCCGTCCCACAGGCCGATCTGCACGCCAGGGTGCAGCCACTCGACGGCTCGCCCCGGCCGCGCCTCGGCCCAGACCCCGACTCGCTCGAGCGCGACCAGCAAGTCGGCGACGAGCGAGCGAGCCAGGTTCGACTCGTGCGCGTCGCCAGCCTTCCTGCGCGAGCGCAGCACCGCCGCCCGCGAGCGCTCCTCGGGAAGGTGCACGTCGACGGCCGCCGTCTTGCTCTGCGGAGCGACCTGCAGGGCCCGCTCGGGCCAAGCATAGATCCGACCGACCTCGAACAACCCGAGCTCGCGGTCGTGGTGAGCGTGGTTGTGCGCGACCGCGTCGAGCAGGCCCGGCAGCAGGTGCGTGCGCATGATCGAGGCCTGCTGACGCAGCGGATTCGCGACCCGGACCCAGCGCTCGGACGGGACCTGAGCGACGAAGGGCGCGAGCGCGGCCTCGCTGGTGAACGCGAGCGCGACGTGCTCGTGGAGCCCGAGGCCGTGCAGCGCGTCGGCGATCGACTCGGCGCGAGCCCGGACGGGATCCTCGGCGAGCGGCTCGGCCACCTCGCTGGTCGGGCTGTGCTGGGCGGGCAGATCGTCGAGGCCGTGGTGGCGCATGACCTCCTCGATCAGATCGACCTCGCGCCGCAGGTCCGGCCGGAAGCTCGGCGGCCGACAGATCCACCGCTCGTGCTGCGAACGATCTACGCGCACGCCGAGCCCCGCGAGCACGCGGGCGGCCTCGTCGGCGGCGATCGACATGCCGAGCAGCTCACCGATCCGAGCTGGACGCAGCACGATCTCGGGCACTGGCGGCCGCTCGCCGACGACCTCGCCGCGGCCGACCACGCTCGCGCCGGTCAGCTCGACGAGCAGCTGCAGCGCTCGCTTGGCGGCCAACTCGAGCTTGCCGCCATGATCGACGCCGCGCTCGAAGCGATGGCTGGCGTCGGTGTGAAAGCCATGCCGACGCGCCGAGCGACGCACTCCGGTCGGCTCGAACCACGCGACCTCGAGCAGGATCCGAGAGGTCGCCTCGTCGACCATCGAGTCGGCGCCGCCCATCACACCTGCCAGGGCCTGCGGGCGCTCGGCGTCGGCGATCGCTAAGTCGTCCTCGCCGAGCTCGATGGTCCGGCCGTCGAGGGTCGTGAGCGGCTCGCCGGGCTTGGCCGTGCGCACGACGACCCGCTGCTCGGCCAGCTTCGCGCGATCGAAGGCGTGGATCGGCTGGCCGGTCTCCATCAGCACCAGGTTGGTCACGTCGACCACGTCGTTGATCGAGCGCAGGCCGACCCGGTGGAGCCGGACCTTGATCCACGGCGGCGAGCCGCCGACCCGAACCTGCTCGAGCGCGTAGCCGAGGTAGCGACCGCAGCGCTGCGGCGCCGCGTTGCTGACCAGGCCCTCCTCGAAGGGCAGCGAGCCCGCGTCGAAGAGCTTGGGCGTGCGGGTGCCGATCCCGAGCGAGACCGCGAGATCGATCGCCACGCCGATGTGCCCGAGCGCGTCGGGTCGGTTGGGCGTCACGCCGATCTCGATCACGCTGTCGCGGATGCCCGGGATCAGGTCGACGAGCGCGCGGCCAGCCTCCCAGTCCTGCGGCAGCACGATGATCCCGTCATCCTCGGTGCCGATCTCGAGCTCGTCCTCGGAGCAGATCATCCCTTGCGAGGCGACCCCCCGCAGCTCGCGGGCGCCGAGCTC
>CBFGLP010001283.1:0-4549 GCA_965649595.1 uncultured Myxococcales bacterium
TCGCGTTGCATCTTGTCCATCACTGCCTTGGCGACGTCCTCGTGAACCGCTGCGAGGACCATTCGAATGTGGTCGATGTCGGCCGGGTTTCCGGTCGCCCGGAGGGCCTCGACGGTTCGCTCGACGAAGTCCTGCGTGGCGTCCTGACGGTAGATGAGCGCCATCAACGCCGCAATACGCGGGCTTGCAGGTGACTTCCCTGCAAGCGTGCTGGGTCCGATGATCCGGATGTTCTCCTCGGCCCGCAGCCGCTTGTGTTGCTGTACTTGCCGGCGACACCAGCTCTCCATCTCCCGGCCGAGGGCTATGATCACGAACGAGGGCTCGATCTTGAAGAAGTAGGCGATCAGGATCACGTAGACGATCCAGGCGTCTGGTCGGGATTCGTCCTTGCTCGCCTGCAGGTCGATTAGCCAGAGGGCCAGGAACTCGGGAATCGGTGGCTCGGGCGGGGGCGCGGGGTCGGCAGGCTTCGAAGCACCGGACGCGACCTTCGAGGCGAACAACTCGTTGAGCTCTCGAACGAGCAAGTCCGGGCGCAATTGGCGGACGTCCCGGAGGATGCCGACGTCGATCCGGAGCTCGGGATGCTCGACTTGGAGTAGATCCTCGTCGTGCCCGGGCTGGGTAATGCCGACCCAGCTACAGAGCTCGCGCAGAACCTCGGGGTCGCTCTCCAGCAAATGAATCGCTTGCTCGTGGACGAACGAGGGCATGCCCGCAACCTGAGGGGCGACGGGCGAGAAGGCAAGCGGGGCGATTTCGATCCCAATTGGGGGTCGGTGGAGGCAGCGGTAACATATTCTGGTTTGGTACCGACAGGTCTGCACGCAAAGCCCCTATGTGTGCCGAGAGAGACAAGGGGTATTGCGACTATGCAGCGTAGCTTCCGGTTATTATTGTAGCGTTGTCCGAATCGGTGCATGGTGGGGTCCGACGAATCGGCATGGTCTGGCACGGTGGACCGGCGAGAAATTGTTGCCGTGACTTCGATCCAGTTAGGGTCCGTGGAAATTGGGATCGGAAGATACTCGTGCTCGACTCGTGTGCACGGCGGCGGGCCCAGCCGCGCCGGCGGGCCCAGCGGCCGACCGCGTCATGGATCTTCCACCGCAACGCCTGCGCACGAGATCCCGCGCGAGCGCCCGCTATGCTCGTCCACCATGACCGAGCCAGCCGCCCACACCATGCGCAACCGCGCCGTCCTCGTCCTGCTCGGCTCGCTCGGCCTGACCGCCATCGCCGCCGTCCTCGCTCTCTGGACTCCCATCGACCCCGACGGTCTGTTGCTCGTCAGCACCTTGATGCTCGCGGTCGCCAGCCTGCTCGGCCTGTGTGGCGCCGCCCGGCTCGATCGCAACCCCAAGGCGCCCGCAGGCATGGCGACCTTGCTGCTCACGATCATCGCCGTCACGGCCACGCTCTGGTTGATCTGGACCGACCCCTCGAACCCCGGCGTGGTCCTGCAGGGGATCTTCGCCGCCTGGCTGTGGTCGCTCACCTTCGCGCTGCACAGCCTGATCGCGCTCGCCCGCGCGCCGAAGCGGCTGCGCTGGCTGAGCATCGTCGCCCCGGCGGCCCTCTACGTGCTCGCGGCGATGCTCACCCCGATGCTCTTCGAGCAGATCAACTTCAGCACTTTGGCCTACTTCTATTCGGTCGTGGCCGTGACCGTGGTCGCGTTGCTCACCAGCCTCGCGGTGCTCTTCGTGCATATCGTGAATCCCGATTGACAACCCACCCTTGTTTTGGCAGAGTCAGCCACATAGTGATGGCTGGCTCGTGCGGAGCCGTGCGTAATCAAACGACCTCCCACCTTGGGGGAGGGCTGGTGTCATGTTGAAGTACATCCATATCCATCAGTTGCACAATGTCGTCCGTATCGCTCACGAGCGCCGCGAGGCAGGTCGCCCCATCGCACGGGTGGCGTACCGCGGCACCGTCAAGCTGCATGGCACCAACGCCTCGGTGGTCTGCACTCCCAGCGGCCTGCAGCCGCAGTCGCGCAACCGCGAGCTCTCGCTGGCCGAGGACAACCTTGGCTTTGCGGCCTTCGTCGCTGGCGAGGCCCAGACCGACGCCCTGCGGACGCTCGAGCACGAGCTGCGCCGCACGATCGGCCTTTCGCCCGAGCGTCCCTTGGCGATGTTCGGCGAGTGGGTCGGTCCGGGTGTGCAGAAGGGCGCGGCCGTGGCCAAGCTGCCGGTTCGGCAGTGGGTCCTTTTCGCCCTCGCGACCAAGAGCAAGATCGGGGGTGGGGACGATGCGTCGGGCGAGGAACACCGGACGTGGTTCGATGCGCTCCCGGAGCTAGGCGATCGCTTCGCTGGCGCGGGCATCTACAGCATCGTCGACGGTCCGGTGCACCCGCTCGAGCTCGACTTCGAGGATCGCGGCGCGCTCGAGCTCGTGGCCGCACGCATCGAGCAGCTGACCAACGCGATCGACGAGCGCTGCCCCTGGGCCGCGCGCTTCGGCGTCGAGGGGCCCGGCGAGGGCTTGGTCTGGCAGCCGCTCGGCGAGCACTTCGGCGATGACGAGCTGACGTTCAAGTCCAAGGGCGAGAAGCACCAGGTCGCGGCGCGCAAGGACAAGCGCAAGGCCGCGCTCGAGCCCGAGCAGCTCGCCTCGCGCGACGCCTTCGTCGAGCATGCGCTCACGCCCGCTCGGCTGGCTCAGGGCCTCGAGGTCCTGCGCGAGCTCGGCCAGCCGATCGAGATGCGCAGCCTCGGCTCCTACTTGAGCTGGATCGCCCGCGACATCCAGCGCGAGTGCGCCGACGAGATCGAGGCCAACGTGATCGACTGGCGGCAGGTCGCCAAGCCGATCAACGAGCAGGCCAAGGCCTACTTCCGCAACTTCCTGCTAGCGGCGCAATGAGTCGAGCTCGAACGAGCGCCCCCTCTGGGGGCCAAACGGACGACTGCATACCGGAGCCAGCCTACCGAGGCCGCTTCGCGGCCTCGCGGCCGCGAAGCGGCCGTGCGTGGCACAGTGCACGACGTCTGCGGGGGTCTGGAGAGACGGAGCACGGGTGGCTCCACCGACGCTTTTTCCGTACCCTCGACCCGCCATGCAGCTGCGCAGCGAATCGTTCCAACACGGCGCCCCGATCCCCGCCGAGTTCGGCTTTTGTGTCCCCGCCGAAGTCGGCCACGTTGCGCTGGCGCCCAACCGCAACCCGCACCTCGCCTGGTCCGGCGCGCCCGCGGGTACGCGCTCGTTCGTGCTGATCTGCCACGACGTCGACGTGCCTTCGCGCGGGGACGACGTGAACCAAGAGGGCCGCACGGTCCCCGCCTCGCTGCCCCGCGTCGACTTCTTCCACTGGGTCTTGATCGACATCCCAGCGAGCGTCACCGAGATCGCCGCAGGCTCGCACAGCGACGGCGTCACGCCCCGCGGCAAGCAGCCCGGTCTAGCCCCGCTGGGCCAGGGCGTGCAGGGCATCAACGACTACACCGGATGGTTCGCGGGCGACGCGAGCATGGCTGGCAACTACGGCGGCTACGACGGGCCCTGCCCGCCCTGGAACGACGAGATCGTCCACCACTACCACTTCACGATCTACGCGCTGGACGTCGAGCAACTCGGTCTTGGTCAGCCGCCCGCGGCTGAAGGGCTGAAGGGCTTAGTCAGCCCGTCCGGGCTGAAGGGCTTAGTCAGCCCGTCCGGGCTGAAGGGCAGCTTCGGTGGCGCGGACATCCGCAGGGCGATCGAGGGCCACGTGCTCGCGCAGGCGAGCATCGTGGGCACCTACTCGCTCAACCCCGATGTCCGCGCGAGGATGTGAGTCAGCCCGGCTCGGGGTAGCAGCACCCCGTGATGCAGGCCCTTCCGCTCGGGCAGTCCGCGCTGTTGTTGGCCGGGTCGCACGACTCGAACCCGTCGGGGCAGCTGGTCTCCTCGCAGCCCTCGGGTAGCTCGACCTGGCCAATGCACAGCTCGCAGCTCTCCGCGTCGCACTGGTTCAAGCAAGCATCGACCTGGACGCAGGGCGCACAAAGGCTGGGGTCGGCGACGTTCTCCCACGAGCAGGTGCCGTTGCCCTTTTCGTCGCTGGTGCCCAGGAATACGGTGTAGAGCGCGTCACCGACCTGGACATCGCAGCAGCCAAAGCAGTCGCAGCCGTTCGGCGTGAGCGGCCCGCAGTAGTCCTCGCACTGCACGCTCTGCTCTTGTTGCGCCTCGTCGCAGCTCAGCTTGGAGCCCGGGATGTGGGTGAATGGATCGTACTCGCAGCCGCTCGGGTTGGGACCCGAGGGATCGCAGCCGTGACTCCAATGGCACTTGTCGTTACCGGACCCGGAGTCGCGGTCGAAGTAACAGTCCATCTTCGTGCAGGGGGCGTGGTTCTGGCCCGGGATGTTGCCCTTGAAGCCAGCTTCGTTGTTGTCGCAGGGGCCCCAGCAGTCGGGATCGCCGGCGTCGATCAGGCCGTCCTGGTTGTTATCGACGCAGTCACCACATTCATAGGTCTTACCGGAGCATTGGGTGATTGCACAGGCGCCATCTTCGACCCCCGAATCGGAGTCGGAGTCGGAGTCGG
>CBFGLP010001284.1:0-2094 GCA_965649595.1 uncultured Myxococcales bacterium
CAAGGGCGTCGCGGTCGAGGACGCCGCGCTGCGGCAGCTGGCCAATGTCGCGCGCTTGCCCTTCATCCACAAGTGGGTCGCGGCGATGCCCGACGTCCACTGGGGTATGGGCGCGACGGTTGGCTCGGTGATCCCGACCAAGGGCGCGATCATCCCGGCCGCCGTCGGTGTCGACCTCGGCTGCGGAATGATGGCGGTCGAGACCACGCTGCGGGCCGAGGAGCTGCCCGACACGCTCGCGCCGGTGCGCGCGGCGATCGAGCGGGCCGTCCCGCACGGCCGCACGACCACGCGGGGCGGTCGCGACAAGGGCGCTTGGGGTACGGTGCCCAAGGCTGTCGGTGAGCGCTGGAACGTCGAGCTGAAGGCCCGCTTCGATCGCTTGATCGACAAGCACCCCAAGATCGACAAGAGCAACAACCTCGTCCACCTCGGCACGCTCGGGACCGGTAACCACTTCATCGAGCTGTGCCTCGACGAGCGTGAGCAGGTCTGGATCATGCTCCACTCGGGCTCGCGCGGGGTCGGTAACCGGATCGGCTCGTACTTCATCGGCCTCGCGCGCGAGGACATGAAGCGCTGGTTCATCAACCTGCCCGACGACGACCTCTCCTACTTCCCGGAGGGGAGCGAGCACTTCGACGACTACGTCGAGGCGGTCGGCTGGGCGCAGGATTTTGCCCGCGTCAATCGCGAGGTGATGATGGCCTCGGTCATCGCGGCGCTCGGTGATGCGCCGGGCATCCGGCCCTTCATGATCACGGACCACGCCGTGAACTGCCACCACAACTACGTGGTCCGCGAGCACCACTACGGCGCGAACGTATGGGTGACGCGCAAGGGCGCGGTCCGAGCTGGCCTCGGCGAGCTCGGCATCATCCCCGGCAGCATGGGCGCCAAGTCGTTCATCGTGCGCGGTAAGGGTAACCCCGAGTCGTTCTGCTCGTGCAGCCATGGCGCGGGCCGGGCGATGTCTCGGGCCGAGGCGACGCGGCGCTTCACGGTCGAGGACCACGCGGCCGCGACCGCCCACGTCGAGTGCCGCAAGGACGCGGGGGTGATCGACGAGACGCCCGCGGCGTACAAGCCGATCGAGGCCGTGATGGCGGCGCAGGCCGACCTCGTCGAGGTCGTGCATACGCTCCGCCAGGTCGTCTGCGTGAAGGGATGACCAAATGACGACAGCCCGCCGGATCCCGAACAGGGACCGGCGGGCTCGTTTGTTCGGGGGCGCTTGGGGCTACTCGGCGAACACTTCGTCGAGGGTCGTGGCTCGAAGCACCCGCTCGGCCCAGGTGTCGAGCTCGGCGAGGCTGGCGGTCTCCATGCGCGCACGAAGCTGGACGGGCAGCTCGCCGAACTTGAGCCCGAGCAGCTTGGTCAGCACGGCGATCTGGCCTTTGACTTGACCCTCAGCGCGTCCTTCAGCGCGTCCTTCAGCGAGTCCCCTGACTCGTCCCTCGGCTCGGCCCTGCTCGAGCCATAGTTCGGCCATCGTCATGATTGTCTCCTCGGCTTCGGGAGCCAGCTCGATCAGCTTGGCACGAAATTGCGCCCAAGAAAACTCATCGAACATCAGCGAGAGATAGCTGCGCAGGGCGTCACCATCGGGCGCTCGCACCGCCTCGTTCAGCACGTGCACCCATTCTGCCAGGCTCTGCAAAAGTCGCGCAAAGTCGCGAGAGTCACGCAGCAACCACAGCGCCACCTTGGGAACCGGCGGCAGACCCAGACCCAGCAGCTCGGCATCGCTTCGATGCACGAGGTCCTCGATCTGCAAGCAGAAGTCCGGGAGATGGCGCGCGAGCTCGGGGTGCTCGACATCGCGAGGATCGAAGAGCTCGCCGAAGCTGCGTGGGGCTGTCCAGCCACCCTTCGCGTGGCTGAGCAACACCGGGATGATCGAGGGCAAGCAGCCGTCTTCCTGCTTGCGGAAGCGCTCCCAAATCCTAACCATGCAGGCCAACATGCGCAGCGGCATGTTCGGGTCGTTCGTGCTCTGGTGCTCGAGCAGGACGTAGATGAGCGCTGGGCTGCCGGAGAGCTCGACCGAGAAGAGACGGTCGCTGTGGCGATCAGACAGCTCGCTGTCGA
>CBFGLP010001285.1:0-6771 GCA_965649595.1 uncultured Myxococcales bacterium
CCCTGCTTTCGGCGAACCTTGGTGGTGTGCGAGTAGACGGTGTCGGTGCGCGTGCGGTCGATCGTGTCGGCGAGCTCGAGTAGGCGCCCGGCGGCCTTGGTGGCGGGCTTGGTGACCTCGACGTCGTGCTCTGGCTCGCGCTCCATGTCGAGGTTCGGGTCGGCGCGCCGCTCGAAGGGCCGCGGTGGTGGCCGGCTCGCGCTCATAGCCGAGCTCACCGAGGCCTCCGGCGATGCGGCCGCGACCTCACAGCTCGACAGGAGCGCGGACGAGAGCACCAACGAAGCAAAGTTGCGCCGCATGCCGGAGCCGAGACGAGCGACCATGACGACGGTTCTGCCACGACTGGCTCCCCGCGCCACTCGTGCGCGCAGATCGGCGATCGGGCGCTAGCACCCCTGCGGTGCGGCCAAGGCCGTCGGTGTAGTCCCGGCGGCGCGGACGTCCGCGTTACCGACCTTGCTCGCGCAGTCCCACGTCACGGTCGCGCCCGCGCAGTCGGTGCACTCGACGTCGACCAGCATGGCCGCGGCGCTCTCCTGCAGCTCGATCCCCCCTGCGCCGCTGGTGTTGGTCAGGCGCACGTGCTCGAACCGGCTGCCCTTCGAGTGAGTAGCGAGCACGACCCCGACCCACGCGGACGCCGGATCCGCGGGGCCGAGCTCGATCACGGCGTCGCGCTGGCCGAGCAGCTCGAGGGTCGCCTCCTCGTAGTATCCGACGCCGAGCTTGACCCCCGCGTCGAAGGTCACCCGCAGCCCGGCTTCGAGCGTCAGCGTTGCGCCGCGGTCGACGAACACGTCGCCGTGGACGATGAGCGGCGCGTCCTGGCGGATCCACCGAGTGTCCCGCTCGACCTTGCCGCGCTCGACGTGGATCCGCGCCTCGCCGTCATAGCGATTGTCCGAGCCGAGGCTGCCGAGCAGCTGCGCGGTCGAGCGCAGGGCCACGGGCGTACGCTCGAACGCGTTGCCGGTGAAGCGATCGAGCACGACCGCGTTGCCGCGCAGCTCGACCCCGACCGCGTCGTCGACGAAGCGGCAGCTCTCGATCGCCAGCCGTGCCGCGCCCTCGGCCAAGATCACGCCTTCGTCCCGCGCCCCGCCCTGGCTCAGCTCGACGTGGGTCAGCTTGGCCTCCCCGCGCTCCTGCACGTGCACGCCCGGCCACGCGCCCGCGCGCTCGCCTGCGCGAGCGAGCAGCCGGATCGGGGCGTCCTCGCGACCTTCGGCCACCAGCGCGCCAGGCTGGAAGCTGCCGACGATCAGGCGGGCCTCGTCGTCGAAGCGCAAGCTCGAGTTGGGTGCGAGGGTCAAGGTCGCCGGGGCCAGCTCGGTGCCCTCGATGCGGACGAAGCCCTCGACGTCGATCTCTATGATCGGGCTGGTGACCCCCTCGGGCGAGGCGGTCAGCGGGGCCCAAGCCCAGCTCGTGTCCGCCGAGATCCGGCCCGCCGTGATCGCCACCTTGGCCCCCGGATCGAGCGCGAGGTCGTGGAGCCCACCGGCCGCCTCCGGGGTCGCGCGCACGATCACGCCCTTGCCCGGCAGCTTGGCCCCGCGGACCTCGACCCCGCGCTCGGCCGCGAGCTCGAGCGCGAGCGCCTTGGCCCCGGTGATCTGGAGCGCCTCGATCTCGACCTGCTCGGCGGCGATCCACAAGGCTGCGCGCTCGGCCTCGCCCGCGCGATCGATCTGGAGATGTTTCAGCTTCGAGCCTGCCGCCTGTCCGTGCAGGCGAACCCCCGACCAGCCCTCGCCCGCGCTCGGCTCGGCGCGCAGCTGCACGGGCTGCTCGACGCTGCCCTCGACGATCAACGTACCCGCCCGATTGCGTCCGACCTCGAGCACCGCGCCCGCCTCGAAGAGCAGCGTGGCGCCAGCTTGCAGGGTCAGCGAGCCGCCGTCGATCTGGTACTGGCCGCGCACGATCACCGGGCCACACGCCGCGGATATGACCCGCGCTCGCGTCTCGGCGCCGGTCAGCGCGGCCGGGCAGTCCTCGACGGATCCTTCGCCCGCTGGCTCCCCGCTCGGGGTGTCGGTGGTCGCGTCGGCGGCCGGCTCGCTCGGCTCGGCCGGCTTGTCCTCGTTGGTCTTGCGCGCCTTGGGCTCGTCGCTGAACAGGTAGCAGCCCGCGAGCGAGGTTCCGAGCAGAGCGACGATCAGGTTCGAGCGCAGTCGCGCCATCGAGCGATGCGGTACCACGCGGCGCTTCGCAGCCGCAAGCTCGACGACGATCCCTGCCCCCTCACTCGATCTCGTCGAGATACGCGCTCCCCTCACGATAGCGCAGCTTGTCCCCGATCAGCACCCCGATCGCCCCCGCTACACCCCAAATCACCAAGCCCAGCACCTGCAGCCGCAGCAAGAAAATGAACCCCGCCTCGCTCCCGCCGAGGTCCGCGAGCACGACCATCACCACGAACGACACCAGCACCCAATAGATCGGAATCAACGCCCCTGCCGACGCCCGCGAGCCTCGCTTGACCAAGAGCGCGAGCGCCAGCGTGGCGACCAACACGAGCGCCGCTCCGATCTCGAGATAGCGCCATTGATCGATCGCCCAAAACACGTAGCTATCCTGCGAGCGCTCGATCACGAAGATCGTGAAGTCGTCGCTCGCATGCGCCTTGCTGCACGCATCGGAGAACCCCCCACCGATCGCGCCGCTGCGGCACTCGAGCGCGATACCCAGCGGCTCGCGCAATAACGCCACGATCGATCCAAACACCAATGCGCTGATCAGCGACCCCGAGAGCACCGCGCCCCACTGGATCCCGTCGCGCTCCTGCTCGGCGTCGCAGTGCGGGCAACGAGCCGGCCGCCGCGGCTTGATCGAGTGCGGCTTGCCACAGTGCACGCACACCGCCTTTCCGGTGATCAGCTCGCGCACGATCCAGCCGAAGAACCCGACCATCAGCGCCGAGAAGATCGTCAGCAAGAGCAGCTGCGCGAGCAGGATCCCCGCCGGCCCGCGCATCACGAAGCCCTCGCCGACGATCCACAGGTCTTGCGTCGGGCTGCCGCCCGCGAGCTCGATCGTGACTAGCCAGATCGTCAGCTGGACCGCGAGCCCAGCCGTGGCCCCGAGCACCAGCTCCTTGATGTAGCGACCGCCAGAGACCACGGCCGCGACCACCCCCGCGAGCGCGAAGCCGATCGCGCCGGCGAACACCTGCGCCAAGCTTGCCGACGACGACAGCAGCTTGGTCGGGATCGCCTTGTCGCCGTCGAAGCGCAGCACGGTCTGGGTGTCGAGCTCGAGCGAGAGGCCGGCCAGCCACGCGATCACGACCGTGCCGACGCACACGCTTGCGACCGTGCCGAGCACGGCGCCATCGAGCTTGCGGTTCGCTCCGGCCTTGCTCACCCGCTCGAGCTGTGCGAGCGGGTCGAGCACGCGACCGCAAGCGTTGCAGCGCTCGGCCGCGGCAGCGTTCTCGGTCCCACATTCGGGGCAAAAGCTAGTCGCCTGCGACATCGCCCGGATGCTACGGCTTTTCCGAGCGCTGCCTACGTGGCAAGGTCGAAGCGGGCATGAGCGAGCCGAATACCCACTTGCAGATCGATCCCAGCCTGTGTGGTCGACCCGAGTCGCTCGAGCCCGGCCAAGCCACGGTCGTGCTCGACACCAGCGCGACCATGGCGGTCGACGAGCACGGCCTCGTGCATGGCGGTTTCGTGTTTGGGGCGGCCGACTACGCCGCGATGCTGGCGGTCAACGATCCCAACGTCGTGCTCGGGGCCGCCAGCGTCCGCTTCTTGGCGCCGCTCCGCGCAGGTGAGCAGATCCGGGCGTTCGCCAAGGTCGTCGAAGAGTCGGGCCGCAAGCGCGAGGTCGAGGTCGAGGTCGTGCGCGCCGGCAATGGCGAGGCGGTGTTCCGCGGCACCTTCACCTGCTTCGTGCTCGACCGTCACGTGCTCTCGCCTGGCGCTCGCTGAGCGCTCGAACCTACAAACCCGCTCGAACCAGCCAACCCGGAGAACGACGCATGGACGGAGGTCAGATCATCGCCCGCGTGCTCGAGCGCCAAGGCGTTCGCCAGCTCTACACCCTGTGCGGCGGCCACATCTCACCGATCCTGGTCGCGGCCAAGCGAGCCGGGATCGCGGTGATCGACGTACGCGACGAGGCCAGCGCCGTGTTCGCGGCGGATGCCACCGCCCGCATGACCGGAGTCCCAGGCGTCGCCGCGGTCACTGCCGGGCCGGGCCTGACCAACACGATCACGGCGGTCAAGAACGCCCAGCTCGCCGAGTCGCCGCTGGTGATCTTCGGCGGCGCGACGGCGACCGTGCTCGAGGGTCGCGGCGCGCTGCAGGACATCGATCAGCGCGCGCTGATGCGCCCGCACGTCAAGCACGTGTTCACGCCCAACGCGGTCCGCCAGCTCGTGCCGACCGTCGAGGCGGCGTTCAACATCGCCCGCGAGGGCGTGCCCGGTCCGGTGTTCGTCGAGGTGCCCGTCGACCTGCTCTACGCGGAGAAGATAGTGCGCGAGTGGTACATCGAGCAGGGCGGGGTCAAGAAGCCCAAGAGCCTGCTCGGCTACGCGATGCGGGCCTACCTCGAGCAGCACCTGACCCGGCAGTTCTGGGGCGCGCCGGGGTCCGAGCCGAAGCCGCCGGCCCCCGTGCAGCTGCCCGAAGCTGGACCGCTCGAGCTCGCTCGCGTGCTCTCGCTCTTGCGCGAGTCGAGCCGCCCGGTGCTGGTGATCGGCTCGCAGACGGTCAGCGCCGTGCCCGAGATCGACGCGATCGCCAAGGCGCTCGGGGACATCGGTGCGCCGGTGTATCTGGCCGGGGGCGCCCGGGGCCTGCTCGGCCGCGAGCACGCGCTGCAATATCGCCACAAACGCGGCAACGCGCTCAAGCAGGCCGACTTCGTACTGGTCGCTGGATTCCCGCTCGACTTTCGCTTGGGCTATGGGCAGGGGATCAATCGCAAGGCCAAGCTGGTGACCGTCAACCTCGACGAGGCCGCGCTGACCAAGAATCGTCGCCCGACCATCGGCGTGCACGCGCACCCCGGTCGCTTGATTCAGCAGATCGCCGCGCGCTTCAAGTCGGGCCCGGAGCGCTGGGCTGATTGGCACGCGCAATTGCAAAAATCCGAGCAGGAGCGCGATCGCGAGATCGTCGAGCAAGCCAAACAAGAGGTCGAAGGGATCAATCCAATCGACTTCTTCTTGCAGCTCGAGCCCAAGCTCGACGATGACAGCGTGCTGGTCGTCGACGGCGGCGACTTCGTAGCCACCGCCTCCTACATCCTCTCGCCCAGGCGGCCGCTCTCGTGGCTGGATCCAGGCGTATTCGGCACGCTCGGCGTCGGTGGTGGTTTCGCCCTCGCGGCCGCGCAGGTGCGGCGAGACGCGGAGGTGTGGCTGATCTATGGCGACGGCTCATCGGCTTATTCACTGGCCGAGTTCGACACCTACGTGCGCCACGGTCTCGCTCCAATTGCGGTAGTTGGAAACGACGGCGCGTGGGCCCAGATAGCCCGCGAGCAGGTCGAGATGCTCGGCGACGCCTGCGGCACGGTGCTGCGTCGGACCGCCTACCACACCGTCGTCGAGGGGTACGGCGGGGTCGGATTGCTGCTCGACGACCCCCGGAAGATTGTCGCCACGATCGATGAAGCCAAGGCGCTCGCGCGCGCCGGAAAGCCGGTATTGATCAACGTGATGATCGGCGCCACCGATTTCCGCAAAGGCTCGATCTCGATGTGAGTCCGGCCGGCCTTCGTGCGCTCCGGTTGACGACCTAGTGCCCGACCTCGGACACCGGCCGGTTCGCCGGTTCGCTCGATCCATGATTCGCCCGGGCAAAGGGATTTCGCACGAATGACGCGTGAGACCCCGCGGACGCGCAAATTTGTGAGACGCGCTCTGCCCCTCCGTATACTCCCTCGGAGCGGACGCTCGATTCCCATGGAGCGATTCGCACGAGCGGCGCATTGCTGGAGATATAGCGGAGCCACCATGAAACACGACAACGAGCCGTCCGCCACGAGCGACCTTCGAATGGATCGGCGCGAGTTCCTGCTCGCGCTCGGCACCGGCGTGTCATTGCTCGCGCCCGGCTGCTTGGACGCCGAATTCGTGGAGGAAGGGCCCGACGCGCCCGCTAGCCCGCTAGCGGAGGGCACCGATCCGCTCGTGGAGCTCGGCGACCCGCCGGCCGTCGGGCCAGCGCTCCAAGACGACGTCCGCCCGTTGCACACCGAGGGTGTGACCAGCGTGGCGATTCGGGTCGAGCGTGCGCACCCCGACGAGCCGATCATCATCGACGGCGAGCGTTGCTTGGTGCCACAATCGCTCGCCGACGTCGTACAACCCGGCGACCAGGTGCGAATCGTCCGAAGCGCGGATGATTACGCGCTCTATACCGTCGCCGGACTCCGCGATTCCGACGAGCCTGACGTGGTCCGCATGGGTCTTCCGGCGCGCCTGCGGCTCGGCACCTCGACGCCCTTCTCCGCGGTATTGCAGACCGCGGTGATCGCCGAGGGCTTGACCGACGAGCAGGCCATCGCCGAGGACGAGCTCGTCGAGCGCGTCGTCGATGATGGTAGCCACCTCGGCTTGGTCGTGCTCGCGCCCCACGGCGGCGGGATCGAGGTCTGCACCGACCTCCAAGCCTCGCACGTGCAGGCGGGCCTCGCTTCGCGCGGCGTGAGCTCGTGGATCTGCAAGGGCTGGAAAGCCGGCGGCGGGGCCTACGAGCGCTGGCACGTGACCAGCACCGCGATCAGCCCGCGCAGCTTCCC
>CBFGLP010001286.1:0-4332 GCA_965649595.1 uncultured Myxococcales bacterium
CGATGCCCGAGTACTCGATGCGGACGTAGCGGAGCGCGCCGCTGTCGTCGTCGGGCTCGTCACCTCCATAGAGGGTCTCGCTGCCGTGGACCTCGAGGCCCTCGACGCGGCCGCGGATCGGCTGGCCCTCGCTGTCACGCAGGTTGATCGGGGCGCGGCCGAGCAGCACGACGCCTCCCCAGTCACCGGGGCGACGCTGCTCGGGCGGACGGTCGCTGGTGAACACGATCGGGGCGGTCGGGCTACCCTCGGCGAGCAAGCGGGCGCCGGGCTGGATGATCAGCTTGCCCTTGGTCTCGCGGTCGCCCATTAGCGTGGTGCCGGGCTGGATCGTCAGCGTGGCTCCGGCGAGCACGCGGGTGTCGTGGCGGAGCAGGTAGGTGCGATCGCAAGTCAGCGTCGCGTCAGCGTCGATCTCGCCGCTGAGCTCGACGATGGGCTTGTCGGGCGCGTCGCAGCGACTGGTGGTGACCGGCGGCGCGCTGGACGAGTCGGCTCGCGCGGGCGGGGTGGGAGCCTCGTCGTGCTCGAGCGCCTCGCCGACGATCAGGCCAACGACCAGAGTCAACGCGAGGACGGGGACGACCCGCAGCCAGCCAGCGCTAGGTCGAGCCCGGCTCACCCCACCCATGCCGGAGCGCGCCTCACCAACCTCGATCTCGGTCGTCGGGCGCTCGGTCTCGTCTGGCTTGGTCTCGGGCACGACCCCGCGCGGTCCGTAGTCGGCGGTGACCTCGTCGGGCGGGGCCACGCCGCCATCGAAGTTGCTGGACGAGAGCGTGTGCTCGGTGGTGTCGCTGGATGAGCCGCGATAGGGGTCCTGCCAGAGCGCGAGCGGGGTGAGCGAGGAGCTCTCGCTGCCGACGAGGCGCAGCAGCTCACGGTCGATCCGCCCCCGCATCTCGGCCCGCTCGCGCGCGAACGCCTGCGCGACCCGCTTGCCGATCATGCGGGGGCTCGCGTCGATGCTCTCGTCGTCGATGAGCTGCTCGAGCGCGTGGCGGAACAGCTCGGCGTCGGGGTAGCGCTGGTCGAGGTCGGGGTGCATGGCTCGCGCGCAGATCGCTTGCAAGCGGGCGGGCACACCTGGAAGCACGAGGTCGGGCAGATCGTGCTCGATCAGCCGCCGAGCGATCGTCGCCTCGTTGCAGCCCTCCCACAGCCTTCGGCCCGCGAGCAGCTCCCAGAGCATCACGCCCGCCGCGAACACGTCGGCGCGGCGATCGAGCGCGAGCCCAGCCGCCTGCTGCGGGGACATGTACGCGAGCTTGCCCTTGAGCCCGCGCGCCTCGGTCTGGGTGACCGAGTCGTTGGCCTTGGCGATGCCGAAGTCGACCAGCTTGATCTGGCCGTCGTAGGTGATGAAGAGGTTCTGCGGCGAGACGTCGCGGTGGACGACCCGCATGGGCGTGCCGTCGTAGTCGCGCAGCTCGTGAGCGTAGTGGAGGCCCTCGAGCATCTCGGCGATGATCCGCAGGCGCATGCCGAGCGCCAGCGGCTCGGGTAGCTCCCTGCGAGTCACGCGGTGGAGTGGCTGGCCGTCGAGGAACTCCATCGTCAGGAAGGGGATTGGGCCCTCCTGGCCGACCTCGAAGGTCGCGATGACGTTGGGGTGGTGGAGGCGAGCGGCCAAGCGCGCCTCGTCCATGAACATCGAGAGCGCCTCGGGCTCGTCGAGCAACGCGGCGCGCAGCTGCTTGACGACCAGCAGCTTGTTGACTCCGACGGCGCTGGTGACCAGGGCCAGGTAGACGTCGGACATACCGCCGTGGCCGATCGCGAAGAGCAGCTGATGGCGGCCGAGGCTGACCGGGGGTCGCTCGCTGGCCACACCGGATCCGGCGGCCTCGCTGTCCTGTGCTCGCGTGCTCACGGAATACTCAGCCCAGGTAGACGCGGCGAACCGTAGAAGTGGCCACCTCGCTCGCGCAAGTCACATGTTGAAGGCGGGCGGCCCGAGATCATCGCGTCCAGGTCGGCGTTGGCTGCTCCGTATGCGAGCTCGGCGAACGATGCGAGATCCGACTACCAACGCGACCACGGAGCTAGCCTCCGTGGTCGTTTCGTTGCAGCGGGAAGATTCGAGCTATGGTCGGTTCGTGAGGGCGCGACGAATCGGCACGTGCGGGATCCTGGCCGTGGCGGGGGCGCTGGGGTGCCGACACGAACCACAGGAGCCCACCCGACAGCCGGCGGAGCTGACCTGGATGCCCGGCGATTCGAAGGGGTTGGATGCGCAAGCGGGTGCAGCCGAGGAGGCCGTCGAGGATGAGGGCGACGACGCGGACGACCTTCGCTGCCAAGAGGACCCGGAGGCGCGAGGTTGTCCGTGGGAGCGAGTCGACACGAGCTTCGGCGACGAGGGTGTGTGGGGTAACCGCGACGCGGCGACCTCGGTCCCGATGCCCGAGCTGCCCGAGCGTTGCCCTGCGACGGCTGTGTTTGGTGACCTCGTCGAGATCCCGGCGGGTCCCTTCACGATGGGCTGCGACGAGGCCGACAGCGACGTGTGCGGCAAGGCGGAGCGGACGGTGAGCGTCGTCGATCTGCCAGCCTTCGCTATCGATCGCACCGAGGTGACCCAAGCCGCCTACGCGATGTGCGTGAACGCGGGCGCATGCACGCCGCCCGCGGGCGGCTTCCATCCGACCGGCAACTGCACCTTTCCGGTCGTCAACGTCGATTGGCAGCAGGCCAGCCAGTACTGCGCGTGGCTCGATCGTCGGCTCCCGACCGAAGCCGAGTGGGAGAAGGCGGCGCGCGGGACCGATGGTCGTCGCTATCCGTGGGGTGACGAGACGCCGACTTGCGAGCTGGCCAACTTCGAGGGGTGCGGCGGAGCGGCGACGCCCGTCGATGCTCACGACGCTGGCGCGAGCCCCTATGGGGTGCTCGATATGGCCGGCAACGTGCGCGAGTGGGTGTTCGACAGCGAACCCACCAAGGGCGGCCAGCCGAAGCGAGCGATCCGAGGCGGGATGTTCAACGATCGCGCGACCCACATTCGCACGACGCGGCGGACCTTCGGTGACGTCAGCGTCAGCGATCTCGGTATCGGGTTTCGCTGCGCGAAGTGAGTCCCGGCAACCGTTCGGATCGTCAGCGCAGCGACAGCTCGAACGCGATCGAGCCGTCGGGCGCGTCGGTTCGGAAGCGGACCGCCGCGTCGAGCTTGGAGAAGCTCAGCATGGCCCGCAGCGCGCCGGCGAACATTGCCTGAATCCCGAGGCTGTCGCGGACTTGCGGCGGGAGATCGCGGGCCTCGAGACGCAGCGGCCCCTGACCGACGACCAGCGCCACGCGACCACAGTTGCGAGCAGACAGCTCCCAGGCTTGCGGAGCGAGGTCGAGCAGGTTGGACGCGCCGCCGCTGCGGATCTGGTGGATCAGCGGCTCGAGCAGGCCGCCCGCGTAGCTGTCCTGCACGACGTCGGCCCAGAACTCGACGGTCTGCTCCGCTCCCAGCACGCGCAGCAGCGCCTCGCAGACCTCGACGGCGTACTCGGCTGGTAGCCAGTCGTCGGACCGAAGCCTTGCGATCGCGTTTTGTGCCGCCCGCGAGATCGTGTCGAGCACCTCGTGGCGGCGGGCATCGGGGTACGAACGGATCCGTCGCATCGCCACCCGAGTCCAGCTGTTGCGGATCCCGGGGGCCTCGGCGGCATTCGAAGAGCTCGTGAACATCGGCATATCGCCAGCGGAGGCGGTGACCCTACCACAGGTGCCGATGCGCCGTGCGAGGGCTTTTGTTGGTCGATGGGCCGAGAGGGCTCAGCACTCGATCACGTTGACCGCGAGCCCGCCTCGTGCGGTCTCCTTGTACTTCTTCTTCATGTCGGCCCCAGTCTGGCGCATGGTCTCGATCACCCGATCGAGTGACACCTTCTGATTGCCATCACCGCGTAGAGCGAGGCGGGAGGCATTGATCGCCTTGACCGCCCCCATGGCGTTTCGCTCGATGCAAGGCACCTGAACCAGCCCACCGACGGGATCACAGGTGAGCCCGAGGTTGTGCTCCATCCCGATCTCCGCTGCACATTCGACCTGGGCTGGGCTGCCCCCGAGCGCCTCGGTCAGGCCGGCAGCGGCCATCGAGCAGGCGACCCCAACCTCGCCCTGGCAGCCGACCTCGGCTCCGGAGATCGATGCGCGGGTCTTGTAGATGATGCCGATCGCCCCGGCCGCGAGCAGGAAGCGCTCGATCCCGTCTCGGTCGGCGTTCGTGCAGAACCGGTCGTAGTAGTGCAGGACGGCGGGAATGATGCCCGCCGCTCCGTTGGTCGGCGCGGTCACCACGCGCCCGCCCGCGGCGTTCTCCTCGTTGACCGCGAG
>CBFGLP010001287.1:0-5126 GCA_965649595.1 uncultured Myxococcales bacterium
TCATCGTGCGCGCCGTGGCCTCTGCGCGCCGAAGCTCAGAGCTTCTCGAGCTCGCTGCGGATGATCTGCTCGAGCTCGCCGAGGCAGCCCTCGTCGACGAAGTCGAACGCCGCCACGATCTCGCCCTCACCGTCGACCACCAACGAGAAGGGGAAGTTCGGTCGGTTGTACTCGCCCGCCGCCTTCTCACCGCCCAGCGCGATCTTGGCGATCAGCTTGTGCTTGTCGGCGAACTCCTGCACCGCCTTCGCGTCCTCGTCGGTCGCGACCGCTACCAGCGTCATGCCGCTGTTGCGATAGCGACGGTAGAGGCGATCGAACTCGGGCAGCTCCTCGAGGCAGGGCTTGCACCACGTCGCCCAGAAGTTCAGCAGCATCACGCGGCCGCGATAGCCGGTCGGGGCGATCGTCTTGTCCCCGTCGACGCTGGTCAGCTTGAAGGGCTTGACCTTGTCGCCGACCGAGAAGTCCTTGCGGCACTGCTTCTTGTCGTTGGACTTGTAGAGCGGCTTGGGCAGCGGCGCGCGCTCGTCGGTCTCGGCTTCGGTGCTGGCCGCGTCGGGGTTTTCGGTGGCGTTGCCGTCGACCCGCCCACCACCGTTGCTCCCGCTGCTGCCCGCATCGCCGATCGCCACGATCTCGGTGGTCGCGGCCTTGCGGTCACCGCTGCCGCCACCGGGGAGTGGTTGTGGGGGCGCCTCCGCGTCCGGGCCACGCTCCGCCTCGGCTTCGGCGCGGCTCCGCGCCCTCGCGGCCTCTGCCTGGCCCTCGTCGGCCGCTTCGGTCTTCGATGCCTCGGCCGGCTCGGGGCTCGGGGCGGCCTCTCGAGCAGCGCTGCCAGTGTCGGGCGCCGACGCGTCCGGTGTGCGACAGCCGAGCAGGCCGAGCGTCAGCGAGCCGGCGACGAGGGCGGAGGCGACGAGCGAGGTGCGAGTCATGCCGCCGCGATGGTAGCTGGTTCGTCAGCCCTGCGTAGCTACGAGGGCCCGCCGCAGGGCCGCCCAGAACTCGCGCAGCTCCCTCTCACCCGCCGCGTAGGGCAAGAGCAGCCGGACCGTGTGATAGCCGGGCGTCGTCGTCAGCACGCCCTCGTCGATCATCGCCGCCCCGAGGTGCTTGGCTCGGCCAGCGCCGATCGCCCCGACCTGGACCCCGATCATTGCACCGAGCCCGCGGATCTCGACCACCTCGTCGATCGGATCCTCCGCCGCGATCGCGCGCAGCGTCGGCGCTTGAGCGCCGGCCTTCGCCAGCAGCCCTTCTTCTTCGATCAGCCGCAGCGTCGCCAGGCCGGCCACGCACGCGACCGGGTTGCCGCCGAAGGTGCTCCCGTGCGTGCCGGATCCCATGCTCTCGGCCAGCGCTGGCGTGGTCAGGCACGCGCCGATCGGGAAGCCACCGCCGAGCGCCTTGGCCAACCAGATGATGTCGGGCTGTGCCTCGTCTCCAACGATCGCCGTCCAGGCCGACCACTGCCCAGTGCGACCGCAGCCGGTCTGGACCTCGTCGGCGCCGACCAACGCGCCGTGGCGATCACACAGCTCGCGGATCTTGAGCAGGAACGACTTGGTCCCCGGCCAGATCCCGCCTTCGCCTTGGATCGGCTCGACGAACACCGCCGCGATCCGGGCCCCGTGCTCGGCGAACGCACGCTCGAGCGCCGCTTCGTCGTTGTAGGGGAGCCGCAGCACGTTCATGCGAGCGAAGCGGTTGTCCGGCTCGCCGAGCGTGCTGACGTAGGGCTCGCGGTAGGCCGTATTGGCCGTCAGCGCGATCGACCCGAGCGTGCGTCCGTGGAACGCCTGCTCGAAGGCCACGATCATGTCGCGCTTGGTCGCGCGCAGGGCCAGCTTGATCGCCGCCTCGGTCGCCTCGGTGCCGGTGTTGGCGTAGAAGGTCCGCGTGCCACCCTTTAGCGGGAACAGCTCGGCGAGCCGAGCCGCGAGCTGCTGCTGCGGCCCCGTATAGAAAGTATTAGCGACCGAGGTCAGCTTCTCCAACTGGCGATGGATCGCCTCGGCCCAAGCGCGGTGACCATGCCCGAGCACCGCACAGCCGACGCCAGCGACACCGTCGAGATAGACCTTGCCGTCGACGTCGCGGACCCGCAGGGCGCCCGGTTGATCCTCGCTGTCGAACACCGCCGCCTCGAGCATCAGGCCTCGGCCCGGGTAGGTTGGCCAACGCAGATCTTGGAAGTCGCTCGAAGTGCTCATGACGGCGCGGGTTGTCTCATACCTCGCGTCCTCGAACCAGCAACACCCCCGCCACCACCATGAGCGAGGAGCCCACAATCTCGCCCAAGCCCGGCAGCACACCCCAGGCGAGCATGTCGACCACGATCGAGATCGGGATGCTCGCGTATGCGACCGTCGCGACCACGGGCGCCGCCGCCCGTCCGTACGCTCGCGTCATCATGAGCTGCCCCGCCTGCCCGAATCCCGCCATCGCGGCGATCTTCCATAGCGCCTCGCCCAGGCCCAGCCCTTCGGGCAGGCCGTGCAAAAAGTCGCCTTGCACGAGCCCGCCGATCAGCGCCGCCGCGGACACCACGATCGTGAACCAGAACACCACGCACTCGGGCGAATCCTGGGCCGTCGCCTTGCGGACCGTGATGTGGGCCAAGGCCGAGAACAACGCCGCGCCGACACCTCCCAGCAGTGGCAACAACGCCAGATCGCTGCGCAGCGCTCGGTCGGGCCGTAGCACCACCAGCGCCCCACACAGCGCGACCACCAGCGCGAGCACGGCCGCCCGACGCAGCCGCTCGCCGAGCAGCATCGGCGCGAGCACGGCCACGAACACCGGCTGCAGCAAGTGCAGCACCGTGTACTCGATCATCGTCAGCACCCGCAGCGCATAGAAGTAGCAGGCCATCGCCGCGACCCCATAGAGCGAGCGGGTGATCACCAGGTTGGCCGCCTTGGGCCACACGCTCAGCTTGCGTACGCGCAGCTCTGCCCACACCCATGCGAGCCCGGGAGCCGTGCGCCAGAACATCACCTCGCTGGTGCTCAGCCCGTCCTCGCGCAGCTGCTTGACGAACGCGGCCATCGCCACGAACGCCGCGGTTGCGAGCAGCATGAGCAGCAACCCCGACCTGCGCTGCGCCCCGACCTCGGCGTCGGAGGTCGCAGGTGGGTGCCCCGAGTCGCTCACTCGCGAGTGCTTACTCGCAAACTCGGTCGTCGTCAGCTCTTGCCGGCTATCAATCGCTCTGGTATTCGAACCATCGTAGTAGTGATTGGTCATGCGCCCCGAGCGGAGTTGGTCCGCGTGGGCGCGTTCTGGAGACGACTTTCATGGGCGACGACCCTCCATTGCTAACGATCTCGGTGCACGTACCCAGCATCGACGTTGCGCATGGACGCGAAGGCTGCTCGTAGTCGCCCGTCTGCGTTCGCTTCGTCTTGCCGTCGCGCGTGCCCGAGCAACCGCGACCTCTGCCCGCTCGGGCTGACAGCCGGAAAGACGGCAACAGGCAAGACGAAACATGAACACGCACACTAACAACCGAGAGCACGTCAACGTCGGCACGATCGGCCACGTCGACCACGGCAAGACCACCCTGACCGCCGCGATCACTCGCGTCATGGCTGCCATGCATGGCGGCGAGGCGCGGGCGTTCGACGAGATCGACAACGCCAAGGAGGAGCGCGAGCGCGGCATCACGATCGTCGCCTCGCACGTCGAGTACACGTCGGCGAGCCGCAACTACGCGCACATCGACTGCCCGGGCCACGCGGACTACATCAAGAACATGATCACCGGGGCGGCCCAGATGGATGGGGCCATCCTGCTGGTCGATGGTTCGCAGGGCCCCCAGCAGCAGACGCGCGAGCATGTGCTGCTGGCCCGGCAGGTCGGCGTCGAGCACCTCGTCGTGTTCGTGAACAAGGTCGACATTGCCGATGCCGAGATGCTCGAGCTCGTCGAGCTCGAGGTCATCGACCTGCTCGTCGCGCAGGGCTTCGCGGCCGACACCCCGATCGTTCGGGGCTCGGCGCTGCGGGCCCTCGAGGCGCCCAACCCGACCGATCTCGCCGACCCCTGGGTCGCCGGCATCGTCGAGCTGGTCGCCGCCATGGATCACCACATCCCCGTGCCCGTCCGCGATCTCGACGCGCCCTTTCTGCTCACCGTCGAGGGCGTGCACACGATCTCCGGGCGGGGCACGGTGGTGACTGGTCGGGTCGAGCGCGGTCGTCTGCCGCTCGGCGGCACCGTCGAGCTGCTCGGCGGCACGCGTGAGCCTCGCAAGCTCGTGGTCACCGGCATCCAGGCCTTCCACCGCGACTTGCCCGAGGCGATCGCCGGTCTCAACGTCGGCTTGCTGATCCGCGGGCTGGATCGGGTCGACGTCGAGCGAGGTCAGGTCCTCGCTGCGCCCGGCTCGCTGGAGCCGCGCATCCGTGGGCGTGCCGAGATCCTCACGCTCACTGCCAAGGAGGGCGGTCGCCACACCGCCTTCGGCACGGGCTACACGCCGCAGCTCTACTTCGGCGCCACTGACGTCTCGGCAGTGCTGGACGTCGGCGAGCTCGGACAGGTCGCGCCCGGTGACCGCGCGACGGTGAGCTTCGCGCTCGCCCGACCGGTCGCTTGTGAGGTCGGCATGCGCTTCGCGATCCGCGAAGGTGGGCGCACCATTGGCGCGGGCTTCGTCACGCAGGTCGATTCGTAGCTCGAGGGGGACGGCGTTATGCGCCGCCCCCCTCTTTTTGGATGTCACGCGCGCGCCGACGAGCACGAACCACGTGATTGGGCGCTCATGTCGACCCGACGCGAAGGTCGCCACGGATTAATTCCTGCTGACCCCTCGACCTCCAAGCTGGTCGCATACCCCGCGACGTGCCTGTTATCGTCGGTCTAAGCCATGTTCCGACGGTAAGAAGATTTTTTTCTCCGAGCCCCTTGACCCCAGGCTTGGTCTCGCTTAGAGATCACGACCCCCGGCGCTGACGGGCCCTGGCGAACCCGCCTCGGACTGCTCGGCGCACTGGGCGACGCTTCCTGAAAACTGGAGAGCAGAACACGGACCACGGAACCGCAATGGGTCCGAGCAGGTGCGAGGCTATCGCCGAAAGGTGAAGCAAGCGCCGCCGGATGCCTGCGGGACACCCGTC
>CBFGLP010001288.1:0-8832 GCA_965649595.1 uncultured Myxococcales bacterium
GAGCGCGAGCACGTGCCCACGCAAGGTCACCTCGCCGGTCATCGCGCTGTCGTGCAGAACGGTCTGGCGAGTGAACGCGCTGATCAGCGCGGTCGTCAACGCGATCCCGGCGCTCGGTCCGTCCTTGGGCACCGCGCCCGAGGGCAAGTGGATGTGGAGGTCGATCTTGGCGAACAGGTCCTCGGCGACGCCGAAGTGGCGGGCGTTGCTCTTGACCAGCGAGAGCGCGGCCTGGGCCGACTCCTTCATGACCTCACCGAGGCTGCCGGTCAGGCGCAGCTTGCCGGTGCCCGGTACGGTCGAGACCTCGACGAAGAGCAGGCGACCACCGACGGGGGTCCAGCCGAGCCCGGTGACCACCCCGAGCTGCGGGCTGCGATGCATGAGCTCGTCGCCGAAGGGTGGAGGACCGAGGATCACGGGCACATCGTTGGCCCCGACGTGCCGCGCACCGACGTCGCCCTCGGCCCGGCGCATCGCTACGTCTCGCAGCAGCGCGGCGAGCCGCCGCTGAAGGCTGCGGACCCCCGACTCGCGCGTGTACTCGGTCGCGAGGCGCTCGAGCACCGCGTCTTCGACCACGACGCCAGCGTCGGCGAGGCCGTTCTCGCGCAGCTCCTTGGGCAGCAGGTGCTCGCGCGCAATCGCGATCTTCTCTTCGATCGTGTAGCCGGACAGCCGAATGATCTCGAGCCGGTCGCGCAGGACCTCGGGGATCGCCCCGACCTCGTTGGCCGTGCAGATGAACACGACGTTGCTGAGGTCGTAGGGCACGCCGAGGTAGTGGTCCTCGAACGCGTCGTTCTGCTCGGGATCGAGGGCCTCGAGCAGCGCCGAGGCCGGGTCGCCGCGCAGATCGGCGGACGTCAGCTTGTCGATCTCGTCGAGCAGGATCACCGGATCGACGGTCCCGGCCATCTTCATCGCCTGGATCAGCCGGCCCGGTAGCGCGCCCACATAGGTGCGTCGGTGCCCGCGGATCTCGGCGTCGTCCCGCAGACCGCCGAGCGAGATGCGAACGAACTGCCGATCGAGCGTGGACGCGATGCTCTTGGCCAGCGAGGTCTTGCCGACCCCGGGTGGGCCAGCGAAGCAGATCAAGGGGCCGCGCTGATCGGGCGCGAGCTTGCGGACCGCGAGGTACTCGAGGATCCGCTTCTTGATGCTCTCGAGCCCGTAGTGGTCGGCGTCGAGGCGAGCCCGGGCGGCCGCGATGTCGATCGGGGGATGCACGCGGGGCTGGTTGGGGACCGTCCAGGGCAGATCGGCGATCCACTCGAGGTAGGTGCGGGAGATCATCGCCTCGCCGCTCTGCGGGTTCATCCGCTCGAGCCGGCCGAGCTCGCGATCGACGACCAGTTGGGCCTCCTCGGGCAGGATCAGCTGGTCGAGCCGCTCGGCGAGATCCTCGAGCCAGGTCTCGCCTTCGTCCTCGCCGAGCTCGGCCTGGATCGCGCGCAGCTTGTGCCGCAGGACCGCCTCGTGCTCGTGCCGCGAGAGATAGTCGCGGACGCTGCGGTCGACGTCGCGCTTGACCTCGAGCTCGTTGCAGCGACGCGCGACGACCTCGATCACCCGGCGCAGGCGAGCCGCGACGTCGCGCTGCTGGAGGATCTCGATCCGCTCGTTGATGTCGATCTCGACCAGGTTGGCCGCCAGATCACCGACCCGGGCCGGGTCGCGCTCGGCCTGCAGCTCGTCGACGATCTCCTGCCGCTGACGGCTGGCTCGCTGGCTCGGCAGCAGGCCCTCGTGGCGCTTGACGAGGTCGCGCAGGACCCCGGCGAGCGCGACGATCATCGTGTAGGGCTCGTTGGGCGAGCCAGCGAGGCGCCAGCGGACCAGCTCGCAGGTCGGATCGCGGACGAGGCTCTCGAGCTCGACCCGCTCGACCCCGCGGACGATCACCGTCATGCGACCCGGCAGCCCGCGCAGCACCTGGACCACCCGCGTGAGCGTGGCGATTGGATGGAGATCCTCGAGCTCGGGCTGGTCGTTCATCGGGTCGCGCTGGACCGCGACGATGACGTGCTGGGGCAGCGCACCGACGAAGCCCGGCGCGGTCGCGCGACGGACCGCCTCGACCGAAGCGGCGCGACCGAGATCGATCGGCATCGTCACCCCGGGGAACAGCACCGCGCTGCGCAGAGGCAGCAGCGGCAGGATACCCGTCTCGGGCAGGCCCTCGGACATCCGGGCGAGCGTAGTTTCGAGGCGAGGGGGTTCACAACTGCGATCGTGCGCGTGTGCGTGCTGGGGTTTATCGTCGCGCGACGTGCCGCTCTCGCCTCCTGCCCGCGTGACCCTGGCCATCGGTCTCGCCGCCGCTGGCGGGTTCGCGTTGCCGCGGGTGCCGGGGCTGACCGACCTCTGGGCGGGAGGATCGATGCTGGCGCTGGGCCTGGTGCTCGCGCTGGGCTCGGCGATCGTGTGGCTGGGCCGGCGCGGCGTCCCCACCGTCACGAGCGCGGGAGCTTCCTGGCCGCGCGTGCTCGCGCTGGCTCTGATTGCAGCGCTGCTGGCCCGCTTCGTCGCGCGGACGATCATCGCTCTACCTGCCGGGGTTTGGGTCGCGCTGGTGCTCGGGCTGGGGCTCGCGGCCCTTCGCTCCCGACGCATTGATGGATTCGCTCTGACGATCGGCGCCGCGCTGGCCCTGCTCGGCTGCAGCGCGCTAGCCGGGATCGCCGGGGCGGCGTTCGAGGCTGGAGGTCCCCAGCCGCACGGAGCCGCGCGCTCCGGACCGATCATCGGAGTCCATCCTCGCCAGGCGATCGCGGTCCGCATCGATGGCTTCGGCCCGCACGACATCCTCGCGGACGACTTTGTCGAGCCGGACGTGTCGGACGGGCGGCCAGGCCACGATCCTGCGAGCTGGGCCGAGCGGCTCGAGCTCGAGCTGCACACGATCGCGGCGCTGCACTACGAGCAGGGCCCCGCCCGCGCGCGCGCGGCGTTCTCGGGCGCGCAGGTCGACGTCGTCGACGCCGTGGTCCCGCCAGGTGACGAGGGAAGCTACGAGGCGCTGCTCGGGCTCGAGATCCGCAGCGGCACGATCGGCGAGGGATCGATGGTCGAGCTCGTTTGCCCGGGCCAAGTGATCGATCCTCGCGGACCCAGCGTGCTGCCGATGTCGGCGTGCCCACGCAAGTACGTCCAAGATGGCTCGACGGGGCTGGGTGTGGCCGCGCGCTGGCCCGGATACACGGAGGTCCGCGGCCGCGCCCGCGCCCGGCTGGCCCGGTTGCTGGGGTGGCCATCGGGATCGGCAGATCGGGATCGACGCCTGCTCGCGCTCGAGCTGGGCTTGTTGACTGGCGTGTTCGTGTTGCTCGCCGCGGCTATCCAGTGGGTCACGCGGCGAACGAGCGAGCCCTCCGGGCCGGGGACTTTCGAGGCAGCAGCGACGCTCGGGATCTCGCTCGCGTTCGTGAGCGCGCTGCTGATCTCTCCTCCCAGCGGTGGGCCCACGACCACCACGGGCAGCATGTTGTCCACGCTCGCGTTGCTGCTCGTGCTCCCCCTGCCCTCCTCTGGGCCATCTCCAGAGGTCCCGCAAGCTCCCTGTCCGACCCTCCGCCAACTCGCGGGACCGTCCGATCACCGTGCGGGCCTGCTGGTGATCCCGCTCGTGCTGCTCCTGGGCCTCTCGCCGCTCGCGGGCGTGGATCTGCTCGGCTCCCCGGCGCTCGGCGAAGGGACGCTCGCGGCCTGGACCGACGCGCTGGTGCTCGGCGCGGGATTCGGTTGGTCGACCGCGGGGGCGCTCGCGGTCACCGGGGCGCTGACCCTCGTGATGCCCGCGCTGCTCGCCAGCCTCGCCGCGCTGCGGTCCGAAGGCGCCGGTTCCCGCCTCGGCATGCCCTGGCGGGTCGTGATGCTGCTCGGGTTCGTGATCTTGCTCGGCCTGCGCAAGCCCGGGGACGATGCTGCGTTGCTGGTCGGTGCCCTGGCCCTGCTGCTCGCTGCCGACCTCGCACGTGCGACCGCTTCCCGGCCAGCGCTGGGGCTGCTGGGGGGGCTGGGGCTCGCCTTCGCGGTCGCGCAGGGGTTGGTCGAGCGACCGCGCGATCTCGTCGCCACGCTGGTCCTGGCGGGGCTTTCCCTGCTGGTCCTGGTCGTGGCCTCACGTTCAGCCAAGTCCGCGGCCTCCGGCGGTTGAGCAGCTATCCGGGGGCCGTTATCATCCCGCCCCACCGATCGGGTCAGCCCGCGTCGCCCTGACCACGGCTGCCCGCCCGGGCCGAGAGGTCCTCCGCCGATGAAGCGCTCACGCTCGACTTCCGCCTCCCTCCCGAATCGCCTACTCGGCACCACCTTGGCCGTCGCGCTCGTTGGGGCACCGCTGCCGGTGCTGGCCGCCCCACCTGCGGATGCTCCTCCCGCCGAAGGTGCACCCGCCGAAGCCGCGCCCACCGATGCGGCTACGGTCGGGGGCAACGTCGCGGTGCTCAAGTTCGGCGGTGACCCGGTCAACTCCGAAGGCTTCCGCGATCGCGTGACCGCGGCGCTCGAGGGCACCGGCTACGCGCCGGTCAAGATCAAGCGCTCGCTCGAGGAGGCGGCCGAGAAGAACAAGTGCCGCACGGTCGACGCGAGCTGCTTGGAGAAGATCGGCCCCTACCTCAACAAGAACAGCAAGACCGCGTTCGACTTCTTCGTCTACGGCGACATCCCGGCTAGCGGCGCCGGCAAGATCACCGTCTACGACATCGGCAAGAACAAGATCGTCAGCGAGATCGAGCTCAACGTCTCGAACGACGACTACATCCTGCCCGAGGTGATCGGCCCCGCGGTGGCGACCGAGCTCGCCCACTACCAGTCGCCGGCCGCTCCGGCGACCGACGAGGAGAAGGCGCTGCTGGCCACGCTCGACGAGCCCCTCAAGACTCAGGAGGAGATCGACGCCGAGGCCAAGCGGATCGCCGACGCGGAGGATCTGGCCAAGAAGGGCTACAAGGACAACCTCGACGCCGGCCCGCAGTCGGTCGACCTCAAGGCGGAGTTCAAGGACTTCTGCCGCAAGGGCCCGCGCGAGGATCGCGAGGTCGCGCTGCCGGACGGCACGATCGAGAAGGAGCGCGACCTCCGGCCGGCCTGCAGCCGCGGTCCGGTGTTCGGTTACTGGCAGCCTCGCGCGTGGGTTGCCCTCACGCTGACGCTCGGCTCGGCCGCGACCATGGGCGTCATGTATGGCCTGGCCGCGGCGTCGCGCGGTGACTGGAAGGATGCCCGCGACGAGCTCCAGGCCTCGGGCCTGTCGGCGACCGATCCCACGCAGAAGTGCGCCAACGGGGTCTGCTACGAGGACCTCGCCGGCCAGGTCAGCGAGTACGGGTCGCAGATCCGCCGCCGGGCGATCATCGGTGACGTGATGCTTGGTACGACCGTGCTCTTGGCCGGCGTGCTCGCGGTCATCATCTATCAGGATCGCACCGCCGCGAAGACGTTCTTGTCCCGCGAGAAGGAAATGCGGGCGGTCAGCGACCTTCGGATCGGGCCGTGGATCGGCCAGACCAACGGCGCCGCGCTCGGGTTCAAGTTCTAGTCGCCGCGCCGGTGAGCCCCTGATGAGCCTTGGGGCCCATGATCGCGCGTCGCTCGAGCGCTGGATGATCGAGCGAGGAGAGCCCCGCAGCCACGCAGGTCGCGTGCTGCGGGCTTTCCATTCCCAGCACGGTCAACCCGACTGGGACTCGATCGAGCTCGGCGCCCCGCTGCGTGAGCAACTGCGGCGCGAGTTTGCCGAGCCCGCGACCCACGAGCTGCGCCGGACCGTCAGCGCGGATGGGACGACCAAGCTCTTGCTCGGCCTGCGTCGCGGCGGGTCGATCGAGACGGTCATGATGCCCTCGTATCGCGCCGGCGAGGCGTGGTGCTGCGTGTCCTCGCAGGTCGGCTGCGCGATGGGCTGCGACTTCTGTGCGAGCACCCGCGGCGGGCTCGAGCGCAACCTCGAGGTCGACGAGATCGTCGAGCAGTTCCTGCGCGTCGGAGGGCTCGCGGCCGAGCGCGGTCGCAGGGTTCGGCGCTTGGTGTTCATGGGCATGGGCGAGCCGCTCCACAACCTCGACGCCCTGCTCCCAGCCATCGATCGCATCGCCGGACCAGGGCTCGGCAACCTCGGCTGGCGGCGGATCACGGTGTCGACCGTCGGGATCGTGCACGGCATCGAGCGGCTCGCACAGGCCGAGCACCCCGTGTTCTTGGCGCTGAGCCTCCACGCGCCCGATGACGAGACCCGCAGGCGGATCGTCCCGACCGGCAAGCGCTATGGCGTAGAGGAGATCCTCGCCGCCGCACGCAGCTACCAAGCGCGGACCGACCGGATCGTGACGATCGAGTATTGCTTGCTCGCTGGTATCAATGATGCCGACGAGCAGGCCGAGCTGCTCGCGCGCCGACTCGAAGGCTTCCGAGCGCACGTCAACCTGATCCCCTACAACGCGACCGGCCCGGGGCTCTCGGGTGTCGTGTACGTGCGGCCGAGCGCGGCTCGGGTGGCCCGCTTCCTCGAGATCCTGCGCGAGCGTGGCGTGGTCGCGCACGCCCGCGACACACGCGGCGACGACGTCGCGGCGGCCTGTGGGCAGCTACGCGAGCAAGCTCGGCGCGACCGCGATGTCGACTAACCAACGAGAAAGGAGGGAACGACGACGTTCCCTCCTTTCCAGCGACTACACGTGCCTCTCGACCAGCTCGCGGAGCTTGCGAGGGCCCGGGTTGCCGACGATCTGATCGACGACCTGGCCATTCTTGAACATCAGCAGCGTAGGCAGCTTGAGCACCTTGTAGCGAGTCGCCGTCGCCTGGTTCTCCTCGACGTTGAGCTTGACGATCTTCACCTTGTCGGTGAGGTCGTCCTGGATCTTCTCGAGGTGCGGGACCATGGCCTTGCAGGGGGCGCAGTAGGTCGCCCAGAAGTCGACGAGCACTGGCGTCGCGGCCTCGAGCACGTCGCGGTTGAAGTTGGCATCGGTCGTGGGATGCAGCGTGTCGGACATGGCTTCCTCGCGTGAGCGGATGGCGACTATGGAGCCCGGCGACAGGTTGTGCAAGCGCGTCGCGTCGACTGCGCCGAGCTCTTCGTGCGCCTCGCTGGGCCCTTCGATCACGGACCGTCGACGTTTCCCCGGCACGCGTCGCCGAACGCGAGCAAACCGATCTAGAGCACCAACCGCGTTACCGTGGGGCCAGACGCGCCGTGGATCCCAAGCGAACCAGCTCCTTCAAGTTCACCGGCGAGATCGTGCGCCCGCCCGTCGAGGGCGAGCGGCCACACGCGACGATCCTGCGCGGGTTGTTGATCCCCAGCGCGGTGCTCGACTCGTCGGGCATCGTGCTCGCCGCCAACCGAGCGCTGGCCGAGGTGCTGCGGGTCGATCGCTCGAAGATCGAAGGCGAGCCGCTGCTGACATGGATCCGCAGGCCCAACGAGCGCGAGGCGTTCGGGCGCGAGTTCCTGGGTCTGCGCAAGCGCGGCAGCGGGCACGCCTTCACTCGTGACCTCGAGCTCGCACCCTCGCTCGGCCCCGCGCTTCGCTGCCGCGTGCGGGCGGCCAAGCTCGAAGGTGACGAGGTGCTGGTCACCTGCGATCGAGCCCAGACGAGCGACGCCGAGACCGAGCTCGGGCGCGCGGTCACGCGGGCGCTCGACGGCCTCGATCAAGGCGTGCTCTTGGTCGACGGCGACGGGCGGATAGTCCATGCCAACCCAGCCGCCCAGGATCTGCTCGGCGACGCGATCGTCGGCCGCGGGCTGCTCGAGCTGGCCGAGCCCGCGTTCCTCGACACGCTCGGACGCGGCCTCGCGCTCGCCCGCGACGGGAGCTGGTTCGGCGAGATCGATCTCAAGCGGCTCGACGGCGACACGGTCCCGGTCGAGCTCTCGCTCGCGGCTGGCAGCGGTGAAGGAGCGCCCGCGGTCGTGCTGTGTCGCGACCTCCGGGAGAGCCGACGTCGCGCGTTCGAGGCTCAGATCACCGGCCAGGTCGATCGTGCGCTGGTGTCCTCGGCCGAGCCGCGCGAGTCGATCAGCGCGGCCTTGCAAGCGCTCGCGACCGGGCTCAAGGCGCTGCGCGTGCTGATCCTGACCCGCTTCTCGGGCACCTGGGAGCGCTGGGAGACCGCACCCGACAGCCCGCCGCGCTTCACCAGCTTGTCGCCCGAGCTCACTCCGCCGAGCGCGTGGGGCCGCGAGAGCGGGCTTCGACGGCTCGACGTCGAGGATCCGCGGGTGATCGCGCTGTGTGGGGTGTTTCATCCGGCCGCCCAAGCAGTGCGGGTCAGCTTGCGCGCGACCGGGGGCGTGGTCGGTCACCTGATCTGCTCGTTCGACACCCGTCAGCCCTGGCGCGAGGAGGAGCGTGGGCTCGTCGCTCAGCTGGCCCCGCAGCTGGCGATGGGCCTGGCCAACGGGCTCTTGATGCTCGAGACCCGGGCGCTCGCGGCCTACCAGGCGCGAGTGCTCGATCAGACCGCGGTGCTGCTCAATTCGGTCGACGCCGAGGGTCGGGTGGTCACCTGGAACCGCGCGAGCGAGCGCCTGGTCGGAACCACCAGCGAGGAGGCGCGCGGCAAGCTGTTCGGGATCGAGGTCGCGCGAGCGATGGACGTCGCCCACTGGCAAGACATGTGGGAGACGCTGCGGCGTGACGGAGTGATCGCCCGCGAGATCGTGCTGCTCGACGCGAACGGCCACGAGATCCCCTTCCACCTCGAGGGCCGAGTCCTGCGTGACGGCTCGGAGACCCGCGGAGCGGTGCTCGTCGGCCTCGACCTGCGGATCCGTCGGGCGCTGGAGAAGCAGGTGCTGCAGAGCCAGAAGATGGC
>CBFGLP010001289.1:0-2363 GCA_965649595.1 uncultured Myxococcales bacterium
CTACGAGCTGCAGCTCGCTCATGTCTTCGGCGGCTTGTTCTTCGGGCTCGTGTTCATGCGCACTCGTTCCCTCCTCGCGCCCGTCGCCGTGCACTTGCTCGGCAACCTTGCCCTCGTCGCTCTCACGGCCTGGGCCTTTGCCCTGAGCTCGTAGATCGTGGAGGTGGGACTCCGGGGTAGGGCTCGGTTCGTGAGCTGAACGTACGTATCGTTCGGCTAAATCGCGCCTGAGCACCCCTAGCACGTAGCGTAATGAGCATTGCGGCGCCAACGCGCAGTGGGCTACCCTTTGGTGCCGTGAGCCCCAAGGAAACCGACCCAGAGGCCCTCGCCCGCAAGAACATCGACGCCCAGCTCGAGGAGGCCGGGTGGGTCATTCAAGATCGCGATGAGCTGAACTTGGCCGCAGCGCTCGGGGTGGCGGTCCGCGAGTTTCGTACTGACGCCGGACCCTGCGATTATCTGCTCTTCGTGGACAAGAAGCCGGCCGGGATCAT
Source organism: uncultured Myxococcales bacterium (assembly GCA_965649595.1). Lineage (GTDB taxonomy): Bacteria > Myxococcota_A > Polyangia > Nannocystales > Nannocystaceae > Plesiocystis. Next base: position 498 of record CBFGLP010001289.1, read on the forward strand.
CGAGGCCAAGAAAGAGGGGGTGCAGCTCACCGGCATAGAAGCACAGACTAGGGAATATGCAGACAAGCTGTCCAAGTGGACCAATCCACCGCTGCGGCCGCTGCCGTTTTTGTACGAGAGCACCGGGGTCGAGACGCGATTCACCAACCTGCTCGATCCAATCCCGCGCAGTCGCAGGGTGTTTTCATTCCATCAGCCGGCCACGCTCGAGCGCTGGTTCAGCGATGCAGTAAATATCAAACGCAAGCTGCCGGGCGCTCCAAAAGCACCGACCTTCCTCGGGCGCATGGAGCTCGCTCCGCCGCTCGACACCACCGGGATGTGGCCGGCGCAGATCCGGGCGGTGGAAAAGCTCGAGGTCTCGATCCGCGAAGGCCGTCCGCGCGCGCTGATCCAGATGGCGACCGGCTCGGGAAAGACCTTTGCGGCGATCTCGGCGCTCTATCGGTTGATCAAGTTCGGTGGCGCGCGGCGGGCCTTGTTCCTGGTCGATCGCGGCAACCTGGGAAAGCAGGCATACAAGGAGTTTCAGGCATACACCGCGCCGGACGACGGGCGCAAGTTCACCGAGCTCTATAACGTCACCCGGCTCTCGTCCAACAAGATCGATCCGATCAACCGCGTGGTCATCACCACGGTCCAGCGGCTCTATAGCATCTTGCGCGGCGAGCCGGACTACGACGAGCAGCTCGAGGAGGGCTCGGCGTTCAACGCCTCCGGCGCTGCGCTGGTCCGCGAGCCGCCGCCGGTGGTCTACAATCGTTACTTGCCGCCGGAGTTCTTCGACCTGATCGTGATCGACGAGTGTCATCGCTCGATCTACTCGCTGTGGCGGCAAGTGCTCGAATACTTCGACGCCAGCTTGATCGGCCTGACCGCGACCCCGAACCGGCACACCTTCGCGTTCTTCGACAAGAACGTGGTGTCCGAGTATCGGCACGAGCACGCTGTCCGCGACAAGGTCAACGTGCCCTACGAGGTTTATACGATCCGCACGAAGATCGGCACCGGCGGGGCCTCGATCGCGCACGACGAGGACCCCGAGAGCCCGTCCGTGGTCGGCAAGCGCGACCGGCAGAGTCGCGCGGTCCGTTGGGAGGCGCTCGACGAGGATCTGAGCTACGCCGCCAGCTCGCTCGACCGCAGCGTGGTCGCCAAGGACCAGATTCGCACGGTGATCCGCGAGCTCAAAGAAAAGCTCTTCACCGAGATATTTCCTGGGCGCAAAGAGATCCCCAAGACCCTGTTCTTCGCCAAGAACGACAACCACGCCGAGGACATCCTCGACATCATTCGGCAAGAGTTTGGGATCGGAAACGAGCAGGCGGTCAAGATCACCTATCGGCCCGAGAAGGGGCTCGGTGATCCGAAGCGGGTGTCGGCCTCGCACAAGCCCGAGGAGGTGATCCAGCGGTTTCGCAACGCCTACAATCCGCGGATCGCGGTGACCGTGGACATGATCGCCACCGGGACCGACATCAAGCCGCTCGAGTGCGTGGTGTTCATGCGCTCGGTCAAGTCGCAGGGGCTGTTCGAGCAGATGAAGGGGCGCGGTGTTCGGGTGATCCCCGACGCGGACTTTCAGGCGGTGACCCCGGACGCCAAGACCAAGACCCACTTCGTGATCGTCGACGCGTGCGGCGTGTTCGAGGAGTGCAAGAGCGAGCCGCCGATCATGCGCGATCGCACGGTCCCGTTCGGGAAGGTGCTCGAAATGGTCCGGGCCGGCAGCCGCGACGAGGACGTGCTCTCGACCTTGGCAGCGAGGCTCGACCGGATGGAGCGGCGGCTTCGGCCCGCGGAGCGCGACGCCCTGGTGAAGGCCGCCAATGAGGTCGAGTTGCACGCGCTGGTCGCTGGCTTGCT
>CBFGLP010001290.1:0-2321 GCA_965649595.1 uncultured Myxococcales bacterium
CGTCGGCCCGTCCGGGCCGAAGGGCTTCACTCATGCGGCGATCCTACCTTGGTTCCTGCCGCATGATCCTCGACCGCCTGCCAGACCCGCAGCACGTTCTCCCCGGCGATCTTGGCGATGTCGGCCTCCGAGTAGCCGCGCTCGAGCAGCACGCGGATCAGGTTCGGGTACATCGACACGTCGCGCAGATCGACCGGCAGGTGGGCACCGACGCCGTCGAAGTCCGAGCCGAGGCCGACGTGGTCGATCCCAGCCACGGCGACGACGTGATCGATGTGATCGGCGACCTGCTCGACGCGGACCTCGGGCAGGGGGTGCGCGGCCCAGTACTGCGCGGCCTTGGCCTCGCGCTCGGGGCTATCGTCGTTCAAGCCGTGCTCCTCGGCGATCCGCTCGATCGCTTTTTCCCCCTGCTCGACCGCGAGCCGGTACTCGTCGGAGATGAACTCGGAGCCAAAGTTGATCTGGATGACCCCGCGCTTGGCCGCGAGCGCGACCAGCATCTCGTCGCTGACGTTGCGCTCCCAGCCCGGCGTGAAGTGGCGGCACGACGAGTGCGAGGCGATCACTGGCGCCGCGCTGAGCTCGAGCACCTGCATGAACGCGTCGTCGGAGACGTGCGCGATGTCGATCATGATGCCCAGCCGGTTCATCTCGGCCACGACCTCGCGCCCGAACGCGCTGAGGCCTTTGTGCGTGCGGGCCTGCGAATAGGATGAATCCGAGATGTGATTGTCGCGGCTGTGGGCGAGCGTGATATAGCGAATCCCCCGCTCGTAAAAGTGAGCCAGGTTGGCGAGGTCGTGCTCGATCGGCGAGCCGTTCTCCATGCCGAGCGGGAGCGAGATTAGCCCGCGCAGCGTGTTGGCGCGTACCTCTGCAGGCGAGCGGGCGGCGGCGAAGCGCTCGGGGTATGCGGCGATGATCCGCTCTACGCGATCAATCTCGGAATCGGCGTGGCGCTTGCTCGCGCCGGGTTGGCCCTCGAGCGCGGCCGGGGTGTATATCGACATGAACGGGGCATCGAGGCCGCCGGCCTTGGCCCGGACATGGTCGAAGTCGCCGCGGGTGGTTCGCTGCGAGACGTCCTCGAGCGCTCGACCCTCGCGCTCGTCCTCGGTCAGGCGGTAGGGGAGGTCGATGTGGCCGTCGAGGATCAGGAGCTGTTGCGCGAGCGCCTCGGCGCGGGCTTGGAGATCGACCGCTGGCTCGGGTGTGGCGACCTGGGCCGGTTGGGCGGGCTTCGCCTGGACTGGCTCGAGCTTCGCTCGCTCGGGCTCGATCCTCCCGCGCTCGACCGTGTCGCCGGGGTGCGGGCTCGCTCCGCAGCCCGCGAGTGACACGAGCATGAACGCGAGTGAGGCTGCGAGGCGGCGCATGCCGGGCAGCTTGCCATGAACCACGATCGAGCGCGCGAGCGAGCGCTCAGGACCACTCGGTGGGTGTGGCGCCGTCGAAGCGGGCCTCGGCCCACTCGATCAGGGCGCCCGAGCTGGGTCGGACCTTCGACTCGAACTCGGGCCCGTCGATCCGCACGACGACGATCTTGCCGTGCTCGTCGAGGGTCGCCCGCAGCACGCCGCGATCGAGGTCGACCGAGAACCCGCGCAGGTGACCGCGCTTGCGTCGAGCGATCTCGGCGACGAGGTCCGACGCGAACGCGACCATCGGCATCATCGCTCGCCCCTCGAGGTCGCGACCGCGACCATCGGAGAAGTGCAGGCGCGCGTGTCCCCGGCGCACGTGCAGCTTGAACGAGGCGAGAGCCATCGATCGAACATGTCTCCGATTCGCAGCGCTAGCAAGCGCTGGAGCACGATTGATCGATGTTCGAGCAGAGCGCGGTCCAGTATTTGGGTACTTTTTCGAGTGGATGTAAAAGTGATCGAAGCGGCATGAATCGAACCCTACCGAGGTGTGGGATTGATCTCCGATCATCCGCCAAGTGGGTGCACGCTCTACTGGCCTTTCGGACAAGAAATTGAGCGGTGGGGCAGGCATCAGTGTGACTCGCGCAGCCGTGTGTCAGACCCGATCTCCTCCCACGGGTGCTCGTTGTCGCGCTCATCGAATGCGATAACCAATTCGTACGCGTTTACACCGATCGGGTGGTGCGAGGCCTCAATTTGAGCAACGCAACGCACGGGGAGGGCCTTTCCCGATCATGGAGAGCGCTCCCTCCTCGGACAGTGGCTCCCCGGGGCGCTGCGCGCGGGCGAGTTAATTGTGCAGACCTGCGCTCGGGACAGAGCCGCACGCAACGTCCGTCAGGTTCCGCGTCGCGGCTGCGCCGCAAAGCTCGGCCGCAGCCGAGCCGTAGG
>CBFGLP010001291.1:0-3233 GCA_965649595.1 uncultured Myxococcales bacterium
CTAGCGGGGACTTCTTCGTTGCTGCGATCGCGCCCGAGTCGTTGCCGGAGCGCGAAGCCCCCGAGGCCCTGCGGCGGATCGTGAGGCCGCAAGACCAGCTGCACCCGACGGCGTCGGGGATGTGGCTGTGGCTGCGGCCGATGGCTGGCGGCTTCGAGGTCGCGCTGGCCGACGGCAAGGGCGTGCTCGAGCTGCGCGAGCGCGTGCGGGTGCGCGAGCCGGTCGCAGCGTCGACGCTCGATGGTCGCCGCGTGCTGCTCGCGTGCCGCGATCGCGGGATCGTCGAGGTCGATCTGCACGACGGCGGCGTGCGTGGGGTGCTGCCACGCGAGCGGCTCGGTGACGCGCCGGTGCGAGCGCTGGGGTTGTTTGGCGAGCTCGGTCGGCGCGAGGCGGCGGGCCTGCTCGTGCACGCCGGGGACACGCTCGTCGCCTGGGCGCTAAACGAGTCGAATGAAGCGCCGTGGTGGAGTTACTCGACCGAGCCGATCCGCGCGGTGTTCATGCCCGCGGGGCCGCTGGTCGTGTTGACTCCGCGCGCGAGCCTGTCACGGGCGCTGTTTTGTGTGGCTGATCGCTCGGGCTTGCGAGCGCACTCGCGCTTCGAGCCGCGGGTGATGGACGCGTGGGCGGTGCGAGAGGGTGGACGGCTGCGGTGGTTCGCGGCGTCCGGGCGAGGGGAGACCTGGGAGCTGCACGGCGTCGCGGACCTGCGCAGCGAGGCTGAGGTGCTGGAAGAATTGCCCGACAGCGATGGGATGCGGGCGTTCGCGGAGTGTGACGTCCGATCCGACTGACTCGGGGGCACGGGCTGATTTACCGTCTCCCCGCGCATGTCCTCGCTCTACTCCGTCCGCGTCGCCGCCCGCCCCGATGACCATACCGTCGACCTCGACATCAAGGTCATACACCCAGACGCGATGCGGATCCCGGTCACGCCGGGGTTCGCGTTGATGCTGCTGCACGATCAAGCGTCCGGTGCCGCGCCGCTGGCTGGCCAGGTCGATCTCGACACGCTCCTGGACGAGGCTTGGGCGACGGCCTACGCGAGGGCGTTCGTCGAGTCCGTCGAGCTGTTGTCGAGCAAGAACGAGCCGCCGGCCGAGGCCCTCGACGACTACGACCACCGCTATTGGAGGAGCTCCAAGCGCTGGCTCGAGGGGCGCCTGCGGATCCGGGCCACGCACCCGGCTTGGATCAGCCACGTGCACGGCTCGTGGGACAGCGCAGCCTTCAACCCGGCGTCGGAGTACGAGCCTTGCCCCCCAGCCACGCCGGACGCGGCGGTCGAGGTCGAGATCGAGGCCGACATCGAGCGGTCCGAGGGGTTCTTGCCGGTGCCGCGCCTGATGATCGCGTCGCAGGTCGACGCCGCGTGTCCGGAGCTGGTCTGGATCCCGCGCTACGGCGCCCGAGCCTACGAGCCGAGCGAGCGATGGACCGGCATCGACATCACCATGGCTCGGCTCGGATCGTGGATCGGAAGGCCCGTCATCTACCGCGACCAGGGCAGCCAAGACACGCAAATCGGCGTGGTGACCCGCACCGGAGACGAATCCGTGATGCTGACCTCGCTCAGCCCGGGCGGTTACAGGACGAACCACTCCAGCCCGACGGGCCTCGCGTGGATCGGGAGCCCGGCGTTTCGGCGCGGCTCACCGCGGCTGCCCCAGCCGCTCATGCTCGAGGCGATGCTGGAGCGCGCGTGGCCGGCCGCGGACGTGGTGCACGTGGAGGGCCGCGAGCTGACCCTGCGGGTGTTCTCGTTCTCGCGTGAAGGTGGCCAACCACAGCTCGGGACCGCGGCCGACGTCCTGCGCCTGATCGCGGTTCCGGCCCGCGGTCGCTTCAGCGACTTCGATGGCTCGAGCGCGAAGCTCGGCAAGGCGTTGCAGCGCCTGATGCAGAAGCGCGGGATCGCTTGGGACACCGAGCTCTACCCGCAGGTCGCCCACGGGTTCGTCGAGTCGTTCGAGGTCGAGGCCCCGCCGAGGCCCCGCGCCGAAAACCTCGACGCTCTGCCACGCGAGCAGGTGGTGGACTTCATCGCTCAGCGCCGCTGGCCGGCCTGGACCGTGCGCGTGGTCGTCAGTGACGCGGCTTGGCTCGAGCACCTCGTGGACGCCGTGCCGTGGACCGTCGAGAGCGGATACCTCCAACCGCCGGAGGCTTGGGACGATCCGCCCTACACTTGGGATCCCGAGCTCGAGCGCGACGACGTCGAGGACGATGACGGTGAGGCGGGCGAGGTCGATGCCTCGACCAAGAGCTCGCTGCGTCGGCGCTTCGAGCTGCCTGGGCCGGTGACTCGCTTCGCAGCGCCGGCAGACTCCAGCGATCCCAAGGCGGTGCTGCGCGACCACGGCCTGTGGGAGGACGTCACGCACCCCTTCGCCCGCGACAACTTCCACGCCGCGTGCAAGTCCGGCAACGTCGATGCGGTGCACGCCTACGTGGCGCTCGGTATCGACACGCACTGGGCCGCCGACATCAGCTTCGAGACGCCGCTGATCCGCGCAGCCGAAGGCAACCAACCCGAGGTCGTGCGGGTGCTCGCGCGCGCCGGCGTCGACCTGCAGCGCCGCGACGGCGGCGGCGACACGGCGATCAGGACCGCGGTGAACTGGAACACCCCCGCGGCTCTGCGGGCGCTGCTCGAGGTCGGGGCCGATCCAGACGTGCCCGACAACTACGGCAACTATCCGCTGGTCAAGGCGCTGTCCGAGGGCCGCGACGAGCTGGTCGAGATCCTGCTCGAGGGCGGGGCCTCGCCCAACGCGGGCGCCAGCACGCAGGACAGCGCGCCGCAGTGGTGCCTGCGCGAGAACAATGTCGATCGTCTACGTGCTCTGCTCGCCCGCGAGGGGGCCGACGTCAATCAATCCACGAGCACGGGCCACACGCTCTTGCACCTCGCGGTCTTCAATCAGGACGAGGAGGCCGTCGAGGCGCTGCTCGAGGCCGGCGCGGACGTCAGCAAGACCAACTCGTTCGGCTGGACGGCCCGCGACGTGGCCATGGCCCAAGGCGCGGACGACTTGGCCGAGCGGCTCGAGCAGGCCGGCGCAGCGCTGACCAAGGCCGACGTGCTCGGGTACTTCGAGGCGATCACCGCGGGTGACCGTGAGGCCGTCGCCGCGGCGCTCGACGCCGGCGTCCACGTCGACACCCGCGACGCTCACGGCAACAGCGGCTTGATGCTGGCGGTCGGCGAAGATCGGGGCGAGCTCGTC
>CBFGLP010001292.1:0-3514 GCA_965649595.1 uncultured Myxococcales bacterium
TCCGACTCCGTCCCGTCGTCCGACTCCGTCCCGTCGTCCGACTCCGTCCCGTCGTCCGACTCCGTCCCGTCGTCCGCCTCCGTCCCGTCGACCCCCTCGCTCGCAGAGTCCGACTCCGAGCTGTTGTCATCGGTCTGCCCCTCGCCCTCCGCCTCCTCGGCCCCCTCGTCGCCGATCGGGTCGTAGCCGATCACGCAACCACTCGCGAGCACGGCGCCCAGCGACACCGCCACGAAGCTCCCCGTCCGTCCAACCATCCATCCACGACAACCACTGCGCACGTTCATGTTGGTAGTTCCTCTCATGGGCGCTTGGCCCATCGAACGCAGCAATGGCCGGCGCCCCGACGTCTCGTGTCGCTCGGCTCGAACTTTTTCGTCGGTCCTCGGGGCGGGGTGTGGGCGAGCTGATCAGGGCGGAGGGGGCGGGCACTCCATCGTCTGGGGATCTTCTTCCTCACAGACGAAGTCGCAGTCGGGGATCCCGCAGGGGTAGCAGCACGCGAGCCCGGGTCCGCACAGGTCGTCGCCCGGATCACAGACCTCGCCCAGACCAAGATCGTCGCCCGTATCGGTCGTCTCGGTGCCGTCCGTCGTATCGCCCGTGCCAGTCGCGTCGGTGCCGTCCGTCGCTTCGGTGCCGTCCGTCGTGTCGGTGCTCTCGGTCGTGTCGCCGCTCTCCGTCGTGTCGCCACTCTCCGTCGACTCGTCGCTGGTCGACTCGTCCGAGCTCGACTCGGAGCTCTCGCCGACCTCCTCGTCGCCTGGATCGATCGTGATCGAGCACGCGACGAGCACCGGGAGCACAGAAGCACAGAGCAGGGGAAAGTGAGGTCGAAGCCAGGTCACGCTCGCCATGCTCGCATGGCGGTGCTCGGCTGTCAGTACGAGATCACCCGCATCAGCCGCGGCGGGCAATACTGCACGCCTCACCGTCAGGCCGGGGCTCGATCCAGCCGAGCCAATCGGCCGTTCGAGGCATCGACCTGCTCAGGGTCGATTTCGAACCCGATGTAGGAGCAGCCCAGCTTTCCCGCCGCGATGCCGGTCGTGCCCGATCCGGAGAAGGGGTCAAGCACGACGACATCGGGCCCCTGCACCCCGTAGGCCGAAATGCACCGAGTCGGCAGCTCCTCCGGGAACCGGGAGAAGTGCGCCGTGCCATCGATCTTCTCATTCGCAAAATCCCAGACCGACTTCACCGGCGGCTTCAGCCGGAACATGTGGTTCTCCTGCTTTGCCAACAAATAAACAGACTCGTGCGCCCGGTGCGGGCGTCGACATCGGCCCTCGGGCATCGGGTTTTTCTTCCGCCAAATGACCTCACCACGAAACAAATATCCCATGTCGCAGAGGGCCACGATCAGCCGATAAGGCAAGGCCAACAGGTTGCCATAGCGCAACCAGCTCACGTCTTTTTCGCGGAAGGCCTTTCGCCGCGCCCGCGGCTTCGTATATGCGGAATTGCTGGGCTCGAGCCCGTCTCGGCCCGGCCCGAGCGTGCTGTACGCGTGATCGTCGAATCGCCAGTTGACGGGGGTATTGTAGGCATCCCCAATATTGATCCACAGGATCCCCCGAGGCTTCAGCTTGCTCAGGAGAACCTCGAAAATCCGCGCGAGCGCAGCGACATACTCGCGCGGATCATCTTCAACGCCGTTGCCGCTCGACGTTCGCTGACCCCAGTAAGGTGGGCTCGTGACGACGACGTCAATGCTGTTGTCGGGGAGCTTCGCCGCGAGATCGAGGCAATCGCCTTGGACGACAGAATCGAGCGGGTACGGGCCGATCGTCCGCATCGAGTGCGCGTATCCCACTCCTGGGAGCGAGGGGTCAAGAGCCTTGCACGCGCATACCCGTGCCCAAACTCATATCAATCGTGGCAGCGATGCGCCGCGTGGTCGGGCTCGACCCGAACCACGCGGTCGCTCGGCGAGGGCTCAGGGTGAATCCGGGCAACCCAGCGTTTGCTCGTCCACGGGCGTGCACTCGCCCCCGCAACACGCGAGCCACGGAGCGCAGTTCGTCACCTCGCCTTGGCAAGCGTCCCCTTCGACTAGGTGGCCCCGAGAGACCAATACCAGACGACTGTATGAAGGCTGCACGGCGCAGATCTGGTCCTCGTCCACGTACTCCCACGAAGCGGTGACCCACATCTCGACGTCTTGCGCAGCGGTGCTGGCGTAGGCGCTCGGGAGCGACATGTCGATGTCCGGGAACGTCTCCAATGTACCTGCCCGGATCGTCTCGCCCCCGCGGGTCGCCTCGATCGCGTGGAACTGCAGCGCGCAGCCTCGATCCTGCGGGCCGCAGAGCGCCGTCCGCTCGAGTGACCAGGGCACGGGCAGGAACACCGGCGCCGGCGGCTCGAGCTCAGGCGCACTGATGACCGTCAGCAGGGTATCGTGGCCTTCGAAGTCGAGCCGCATCCAAAAGCCAATCGGCTCCTGGGTCTTGACCAGGCGCAGGTGCACCGTAGCTCCGGTCTCGAAGGGTAGATCGAGCGCCGGCTCGGCCTCGAACGCCATGCCCATGAAGGCGCCCGAACAATCGAGCGTCGGAAACTCGCCGTAGGGGTGAAGGTCCGAGACAGTGCATTCGAGGTCGACATCGCCGTCCTCGAACTCGCCCACCAGCGCTACGTCGAGCCAGAACATCGCGTAGAGCTGGGCAGGGTCGCCAGGGGTCGTGCACTCCTCTCCCGTGTCACTCTCATCCCCACTCCCGGAGTCGACGCCGGTCTCGTCATCGGTGCCAGCGTCGGTGTCGGCATCTGCGTTGGAGTGTGTGTCTGCGTTGGTAGTGTGCGTGTCTCCATCCTCTTCTCCGAGGGCGTCGGCTTCATCATCGCCATCACCACCGATTGGATCATAGCCAATCACGCAACCACTCAGCAGCAACGCGCCAACGCCCGCCAGCGTGGATCGCTCGGTAATCCTGCTCATGTGTCTCGTCCTTTCGCGGGCAGCCACCCGCATCCCCGCGATGGCCGCTCGCTATGACTTTCGTGTCGCTCACTCGCCGAGCTCGTCGGCGAGCGCCGGGCAGCCGCTGCGCATGCGATCGATCAAGGGCGAGCCAGGCCGCGCCTCGACCAGCGCGAGCGCCCGGGCACGGGCATCGTCCACACGATCGAGCTCGCACAGCGCGACCACGGCCAGCGCCTCGCGCTCGCTCGCCAGCGCACCGGCGGGAAAATCCTTTGCGTGCCGATCGAGCGATTCGAGCCGCTGGATCGGCGTCTTGGCGAGCTTGGCGGCCTGCAGCAGCGCGAGCTCGGCCGCGAGCTGATCGGTCGAGCTTGCTGGTGGCACTTGCTCGGGGGCCGGCTTCGACTTGGCCAGTGCTCCTTCAGCAGGCTCGACCGCCGGCAGCGTCGTGCCCTGCGGCTCGGCCTCTGTCGTGGCGCTCGACGACGCCGCCTCGCTCGGAGAGGGCTTCGTCGGCCCGTCCGGGCCGACGGGCTCGACCTCCTGTGTCGGTGCCTCGGCCCTTGCGACCCCCACCTCTTCTTC
>CBFGLP010001293.1:0-2336 GCA_965649595.1 uncultured Myxococcales bacterium
AGAACGGCGAGAGCTTCGGAGCCCCTCGAGCTGGCAGAGCGTGTGCCCCTTGTCGTGGTCACGGTCACGTTTCGGCGCGCCCGCTCGAATCGACGATTTCCGCGGCCCAGGGACCGAGATGCACCCCTCGACTTCCTGTCGTCGTGTATTGCCGTGGAGCGGCGACGTCCGTGTCCGTGCACGACGATGAAAGCCCACCGCTGGCGCGCACGAGTGGACCGCATGTGGATACGTTCTCGGCGAAGCCTGAATGTTGCGGTTAGTTGCTGAGAGACGAGTGTCGCAGGTAAGGGGCCGACACCAAGCACGGTTATCGATAGGAGCCACGGTGAAGAACGAAAAGACCAAGCTCGAGCGCGCGACTCGTGCTCGCGCGAAGCGAAACCCCATGACCCCCCCGACCTCGGACGAGGAGGTCCGCCTGTTCACCGTCGAGGAGGCCGCGAGCCTGCTCGGCATGACGGTCCCCGCCCTCTACGCTCGGGCAGCCAGGCGCCAGATCCCCGGCGTCGTGAGGGACGGTCGATGGCTGCGTTTTCGGGCCGACATGCTGCGGCAGTACATCGACGACCACACCCTGCCGGTGGTCGAGCGCCCGTCGAGGTGATCGCGGGCTGGCAGGGCGAGGGCGTGTCCTGAGTCGGCACGCCGCGGGTCCTCGCTTCCGTGGCACAATGATCGCGTCCTCGACCATCGAGGCTGGAACGTTGCCGCCACGTGGCGGCACGCCTACCTGGTCCTGAGCCGGGCCGGTTGTCGAGAGGCGTCCCCCCGGGCTGGGCCGCCCGCGTCGATCTCGATCCTCCGCGCGAGGCCACGTCGGACGTCGCGCATGTCTCGGGTTCCCGTCTCGGTGACGGCCGGAGCCCGGGCGTACTTCGTGTTTTTGGGGCCATGGGGCCCGTTTCGGAAATATCCGCGGCATCGGCGTTCGTCGGCCTATCGTCAGAGGCCCAGGAGCGCCGATGTCAGAGAGGTTCTGGCATCGCAATGAACGTCAAAGTCAGGCCCCGGACTCAAGGCGCCGGTGGCTGGGAAGTCGATATCGTGGTCTGCACCCCCAACGGCGAGAAGATCCGGCGGCGGCTCAAGTCGCCGCTGGACTCCAAGTCGGAATCCAGGCGATGGGGCTTGGAGCGTGCGCGCTACTTGGCGTTGCATGGGGATCCCAAGGAGCAAGGCCACCAGCCCAAGAAGAAGGAGGTGCCCAAGCTGGCGGACTTCGTCGAGGAGTACCTCGATGCCCACGCCATCGCTGTCAAGCCCAGTACGCTGAAGGCGACCAAGAAGGTCATCAACGTCCACCTGCTGCCGTGGCTCGGGAAGTATCGCTTGGACCAACTCGACGCCCGCACCGTCGACGGGTATACGGCCGAGGCTCTCAAGCGGCCGTGCCCTCTCGCGAAGCGCGGGCGCACGACCCTGAGTCCCAAGTCGGTCAGCAACCACCTCGAGATCCTCATCAGCATCCTCAACCAGGCTGTCACGTGGGAACTGATCCCGAAAGTCCCGAAGTTCCAGCGGCCCAAGGTCACCGCGCCGCCGTTCGTCTTCCTCGACTTCGAGCAGTCGAACGTCTACCTGCGCACGGCCGAGGCGTTCGACTCGGAGTGGTACCCGTTCCTGGTCGTCGCGATGCGAACCGGCATCCGGCTCGGGGAGGGACTCGCCATGACGTGGGACCGCGTGGACAGGAAGAAGTGCGTCCTCCGAATCGATCAGAACTGGACGCCGGAGGGAGGGTTCGGGACGCCGAAGAGCGACAAGCCCCGCGAGGTGCCGTTGTCGAAGGACACGATCGCGGCGTTCGAGCTACAAGCGGAGAAGTCCCAGTCCGACCTCGTGTTCACCCCGGCCTCGGACTACGAGACCGTGGCGAAGACGCGGCGCAAGATCACGTACTGGGTCGAGCGATTCGGGGAACTCTCAGGCGTCGGCCACGTGCATCCGCACGCGCTGCGACACACGTTCGCCAGCCACTGCGTGATGCGCAGCATCCCGCTCAAGCAGGTCCAGGAGTGGATGGGTCACGCGAGCATCGAGGACACGATGCGCTACGCTCACTTGGCGCCCAACTTCGGTCGCGGGATGATCGAGCGACTCGACGGCAGCGCGGAAGTCGCTGGAGGAATGCTGGAGGAGGACTCGGACTGACCGCCACGGATGACCAAAACCAGAGTCATCACCCGCACTTACAAAAAGTGCGCTAGGGTTACCCCCTCCTTCACGTCAGACTGATTCCTCGGCCGCTCCGCGGCCTTTTCCGATTGAGGTTGGTCCTTCGACTGGACGCTCAGTCGGGCGAAGCCCGCCGGGGGCCCCCTCCTTCACGCCAG
>CBFGLP010001294.1:0-12571 GCA_965649595.1 uncultured Myxococcales bacterium
CGTCGTCGCACTGCTCGCCCGGATCGAGCACCCCGTTGCCGCACGCCTGCGGGGCGTCCCCGTCGACGCCGACGATGCACAGCTCGTCGACGTTCCAGCCGCCGAACTCGAGGCCGCCGTCGCTGATCAGCTTGAACGCGACCGCGACCTCGCCATCGTCCACGACCGGCGAGAGGTCGATGTCGTGGAAGCGCCACTCGTCGTCGCGGTGGTGGTTGGACGCGAACAGCTCGTCGGCGCTGGCGAGGTTGCGCCAGGCGAGCTGGTCGTCGGCGAAGATCTGGGCCTGATCGAAGAACCCGTCCTCGATGTTGAGCCAGCGGCGGTATTGCAGGCGCACATGCTTCCAGCCGCTCACGTCGATCACCGGCGAGCGCAGCTGCGCGAGCTCGCCGGGCGAGTACACGCCCGGCTCCCCGAGCACGTTGCCGGCCACGCCGATGCCCGAGAACGCGCCGTCCGGATCACCCGAGAAGCCCTGCGGCGCGCCGATCTCGAAGCTGCCCGTGCTCGTCCAGCCCTCGTCACCCTCGAAGCTCGCGCACCACAGCGGCGTGACCGGGCCGATGAAGTGCTCGTACCAGGGGTCGGCGAGGTTGCTCGGGCGCTGCTGTACGGTCCCGTTACCCCAGTCGAGCGCGACCTGGTACTGAACGACCGTGTGCAGCGGCTGGGCCGGGATCGTGGCTCGCCACTTGCCCGACCCGAGCGACTCCATCGCCACGGTCTGCTCGGTGCCCGCCGGCTGCCCGAAGGGTGGACGCGGCCGCCAGCGCAGCGAGGGCGTGAGCGTGGCTGGGCACTCGGGGAAGGGATCGCTGGCGTCGAGCTCGACCACGATGCTGTGGTCGGCCTGCTCGGCGACGGCCAGCTTGGTGTCGGCGAGCGGCGGATCGTAGAGCCCGTGCGCGGCGAAGGCCTGGTTGATCACGCAGCCGTCGGGCGTGCCGTTGGCCAGGTTGCCATCGTCGTCGTTGGCGAGCAGGGCCTCGACGTACATCGAGGGGGTGTCGACGGCCCGGCGGATGCTCTCGAACCAGATCCGGTCGGTCTCGGCCACGCCCTCGGCCGCGCCGTGCTTGGCGATCATCAGCTCGCGCAGGTCCCAGAGCGTGCCCGCGATGATCCGGCCCTCGTCGTGGACCTCACCTTTGTGCTCCGGCCAGTGCCACTCGAAGCCAGCCGGATCGAGGTCGCGGATCGGCTCGGTGTTCATGAAGAACCCGACGCCCATCTTGGAATCATCGACGATCGTGGCGGCGAGGTAGTCGGAGATGCCCTCGCTCACCGCTCCATCGAACAGCCCGACGCCGGGGATCAGCGCCTGCGTGTGCACCGAGTGTCCGAACTCGTGATAGATGACGTCGGCGATTCGGCCCGAGTTCTCGCAGCCGCCGCCCGAGAGGAAGAAGTTGATCGAGTCGCCGTCGGAGAACGCGTTGCATACGTCGTCGATGTTGACGAACACGCCCAGCTTCTGATCGATGTAGTCGAACTCGGGAGCGATCGCGCGGACCCGATCCTTGACCAGCTGCGCGTGGATGTAGGCGTTCAGCTGCGCGTCGAGCTGCTCGTCGTTGCCGTCGCCGTAGATCAGCGCGCTGCCCGGCGCGACCACGGTCGCGAAGCTGACCGTGGGTCCGGCCATGTTGGTCACGCTGACGTAGGTGCCGTTGGCCGCGAATTGGGCTGGGCTGTTGGGGATCGCTACCAAGAAGCTGCCGTCGAGCGCTCCGGTCGTCTGGGTCTCGCCGGCGACGTCGATGTTGACGTGGCGGGCCGGCAGGTTGGCCCGCGGGAGCACGGGCGAGCGCTTGGGCACGTTGAACGCGAGGTTGGCCCACATCAGCGTCGAGCGACGGGCGATCGGCTCGCCGGTGGCCGCGTCGAGCCAGACCAACCACCGGCCGATCGGATCGTCGAGCTCGACCTCGACCTGCACGACCTCGTGCCACGCGATCGCTCCACCTTCGAGCACGAGCGGGAGCAAGAAGGGACCGAGCGGCGCCCCGTCGACCTGGGCCGAGCCGCCCGGGCCTGCGGAGAAGTCGGCGGTGATCCACTCGATCGCGCGGCGCTGTAGCAGATCGTCGCTGGCGAGGGCGGTCCGCGAGGGCAGGAGCGGGTGCGGCAGCGCGGTCGAGCGGATCGCCGTGAGCCGATCGTTGGCGAAGCGCACGCTGACCTGCCCACCGATCACCGGGGTCCCTCGCAGCGTCTGCACGAACCCGAGCGTGCGGGTCGAGCCATCGTCGACGTCGGCGACCAGCACGAGGTCGCTCGGATCGGTGCCCGGGGCGAACAGCTCGACGTGGCGATCGAAGAGAGCACGAGCGGCTCGCTCGGCGATCTCCGACGAGGCCGAGCTGCCCGGCGCAGGCAGGCCGCCTCGTATGATCAGCGTATCGACGACGCCCGTGTCGCGATCGAAGCGCGCCCAGACCGGCCCGATCTCGGCTTCGAGCCGGGCGAGCGCCCGTGCTCGCGTGCCCGAGGTCGAGCTTCCCCAGACTCCGACGCGCTCGCTCCGGAGCGCCTGTGGCCCGAACAGCTCGAGCTCTTCGTGGCCCCGCATGTGGTCCGGCCGGCGGATCGCCCACGCACTCGACGGGAGGAGCACGAGGCCGGCCAGGGCGATGACAAGGGGAGTGCGGGTCCGTCGGGCTAGGCTTCCGAACATGGTAAAACCGGCAAAAGTATGCACGGGTTGGGTAAGCCTGCCCAGGGCAGACGCCGTCTCCAAGCGCGCGGTGGGCATGAATGGCCGCTCGAACCGGAAACTTCGGCCGGCTCGCGGGGTGTGAGCTGGAGTGGGTCCAGAGCGCCTGATCGCCGGGTGCGCGGAGCGGAGGCTGGCCCGCGTCTCCGTACACTCCGGGTCGTGTCTCGCTCGCTCTCGACGCAACGGGTCCTCACCATCAGCTTCGCCATCTCGCTGACCTCGCTCAGCTGCGTGGCCTTGGCGGGCCGCGGCAGCGAGACCCCAGGAGAATTCCCGACCAAGCGCGGCCGCGACAAGCTCGACGTCGAGTACGCGAAGGACATCGCCGCGCACACTACCGACCCCGCGTACCTGACCGAGTGGGTTGATCACCTGCCGGTCTCGCGCTCGGTGCCCTCGCCCAAGCAGTTCCTCGGCTACTCGATCGGCACGCCGGGCACGCTGACTCGGCCCGAGCGGATCAACGAGTACTTTCGCGCGCTCGACAAGGCGAGCAAGCGCGTCGAGGTGTTCTCGATCGGCCGCTCGGATCAAGGTCGCGAGATGATCGTCGCGGCGATCGCCAGCGAGAAGAATCTCCGAAGGCTCGACGAGATCAAGGCGCACAACCACGAGCTCGCCGACCCGAGGCGCACCGACGAGGCGCGCGCCCGGGAGCTCGCCGAGGACACGCCGCCGATCTATTGGCTGACGGGCGGGCTGCACTCGCCCGAGACCGGCTCGCCGGAGATGCTGATGGAGCTGGCTTATCGGCTGGTCGCCAGCGAGCAAGACCACATTCTCGAGATCCGCGACGAGGTGGTCGTGCTGATCACCCCGGTGCTCGAGATGGACGGCCGCGCGCGCGTGGTTGATTGGTATTATCGCTATCTGACCAAGGTCACCGATCTCGAGAATACCCCGCCGCGCTCGCCACCTTTTTGGGGTGACTACACGTATCACGACAACAACCGCGACGGGCTGCAGCTCAGCCAGCTGCTGACCCGCAATTACTCGAGCACCTATCACGAGTTCCTGCCGGTCCTGACCCTCGATCTGCACGAGTCGGTCCCGCTGCTCTACGTCTCGACCGGGACCGGGCCCTACAACGAATCGATCGATCCGATCACCGTGACGGAGTGGCAGTGGATCGCCGGCTACGAGGTCGCGACCGCGACCAAGCTCGGCCTGCAGGGCGTGTGGACCTGGGGGTTCTACGATGGCTGGTACCCCGGCTATCTGCTCTGGGTCGCCAACAATCATAATGGGGTAGGGCGCTTCTACGAGACGTTCGGAAACTCGAACCCCAACACGTTCGAGCGCGAGCTGGACGACGCGGAATATTCGGGTGTGCGGATCAACGCGCGCGAGTGGTACCGCGCGTGGCCGCCCGACGCGAAGGTCGAGTGGAGCCTGCGCAACAACACCAATTACATGCAGACGGCCGCGCTCGCCTCGCTGCAATTGGCGGCGCGGCACGGCGAGGAGCTGCTGTTCAATTTCTGGCAGAAGGGCCAAAACGCGATCGCGGCGGGCAAGCGCGAGCGCCCGCACGCGTTCGTGATCCCGCGCGCGGGCCAGCGCGACTCGGGCGCGCTGCACCGGCTGCTCGAGCTGCTCGCCCTGCACCGGATCGAGGTCGACGAGGCGCTCGCCGATGGCGAGTATCGCGGCGTCGGAGGCAAGGTGCAGGTCGCCGAGGGCGACTTCGTGGTCCGCATGGATCAGCCTTACCGCAACTTGGCCAAGACCCTGCTCTTGGCCCAGCCCTTCCCCAAGTCGGCCGCGCAGACGCCCTACGACGACGTCGCGTGGTCGCTCGATCTGATGCTCGGGGTCGAGGTGCGAGCGATCGACGATCCTGCGGTGCTCCAGCTCGCCAGCAAGCCGCTCATCTCTGCGCCCGAGCTCGCCTTCGCGGTGCCCGAGGGCAGCCGGTGGATCATCGATCACCGCGGGCAAGCGTCGCTGGCCTCGCTCCGGTGGGCGCTGCCGGACGCGTCGATCTCCGCGCTCGCGGTCGCCTGGGATGGGCATCCGGCCGGATCGCTGATCGTCGAGGGCGTCGACGCGACTCGGCTAGAGCGAGTGATCGCGCCGCTGCACCTGCAGGCGCAGGCGCTCGCCGCTGCGCCCGAGGTAGCGACCGTCGAGGTCAACCTCCCGCGCGTGGCGATGTTTCACTCGTGGCGCTACACGCAGGACGGCGGCTGGCTGCGCTTCAGCTTCGAGCAGCTCGGGATCCCCTACACGCTGATCGACAAGGACGACATTCGAGCGGGCAAGCTCGGCGAGCAATTCGACGTGATCGTCGTGCCCAGCCAGGCCGGGCAGGCGTTCAAGGACATCGTCCACGGCATCGATCCGAAGTGGGGACCGCTGCCCTATACGAAGACCGACGAATTCCCCTCGCACGGCACCCCCGTGGAGTCGCCGGACATCAGCGGCGGCATGGGCTTCGAAGGCCTCGCGGAGCTGCAGCGCTTCGTCGAGGGCGGCGGCGTGCTGATCGGGCTCGGCAGCGGCGGCGTATTGGCCTCGGAGGGAGGCATCGCGCGCGACGTGTCGACGAGCAGGCCGAACGTCTCGCCGGGCTCGCACGTGACGACCAAAGTGCTGCGACCCGAGCACCCGCTCGCGTGGGGCTACGCCGAGATCGACTGGGTGTTCCGCGGCAACCTGCCGCTCTACGACGTGCGCGAGTACCACTGGGGCCGCACGGTCATGCAATTCGGCAGCAAGACCTGGGAGCAGGTCGAGCGCGAGCGCGATCAGGCGGCCGACATCCCGGTCGAGAAGGAGCTCGCGCCGCTCGAGCCAGCGGACTCGGGCGAGAGCCCAGCCAAGCCGGCGGGCAAGGACAAGCTGCCGCTGGTCCGCTCGGGCATCGTCGAAAAGCCCGACGCGATCGACCACGAGCCCGCGCTGCTCGACGTGCCGGTCGGGGCCGGCCGCGTGGTGCTGTTCGGCTGGAACCCGATGCACCGCCACCAAAACGAGCACGACTTCGGCTTCGTGACCAACGCGCTGCTCTTCTTCGACGACTTTCCCGCGTTGCCGACCCGCGAGCAGATGCGCGAGCGCGAGACCGAAGCGAACAAATAGTGGGCCGGCTGACGAGGACGGCCGAGTCAGCCGGTTCGAATCGGCCCTCGCTAGCCCGCTCGCTGCTGTAAGCTCGACCGGTGCGCTCGTGTCGAGCAGCAACGCTCCTGGTGCTGCTGAGCCTGGGGTCGAGCGGAGCGAGCTGTGGTGGCAGCTCCGAATCTCCAGACCCGCCGAGCACCAGCTCTGCGAGCGCGCCGGACCCCGTCGAGTCGGCGGCGGCCGAGCCCGACGCCGATGCTGCGAGCGCGAGCGAGCCGGCCGAGCCTCGCGTCGAGCTGGCGACCGAGCTTCATCGCACGCGGACCGGCCCCGGCATGGGCTTTTGGGCGCTCGGTCGGGTGACCAACACCAGCGGGGCGCCGGTCGACGATCTGCGCGTGATCGTGCGCCTGCTCGACGGCGAGGGCAGCGTGGTGCTCGAGCGCAGCGCGTTGGTCGGCCGAGCGCTGCTGCCCGAGCAGTCGGCCGCCGTCGCGGTGCTCGTCGATCGGCCGGTCGATCACGAGCAGCTGCAGCTCTCGTGCACGGCTCGCGGCGTCGCGGAGCTAGCGGAGCCGCCAGTGATCGAGGTCGAGCACGAGCCTGCGATCCGGGGCGACCTCGGCGGCTGGGTCGTGCGAGGGCAGGTGATCAACCGCAGCGCCGCGCCGATCACTGGCGCGCGGCTCGAGCTGCAGGGGATCGACGCCGACGCGCGCCTGCTCGGGCTCGATTGGTTCGATCTACCGGTGCTGCCCCCGAGCGAGGCTGTGCCCTTCGAGGTCGTCGAGCTCCGCTACGACGAGGCGCCGCGCCGGATCGACGTCGACCTGCGTCCGCCCGGCGACTGACGAGGCCGCGCGGTCTTGGGATTTTTGTGCACGCGCGTGTCATCGCAGTCAGGCTCGTCGGCAAGGGATGGGTGCGCACCCGAGAGGTACACCCATGCAATCGCCCAACCGCACCATCTCCTGGCTGACCCCGCTTCTACCCCTGTTGCTCGCTTCGACTACGTTCGGCTGTGAGGCCGAGCCCGACCTCGACGATTCGCACGTGACCACGGAGCTGGTCATGACGTCGGGCTCCGACGTGGTCACCGACGCCGATCGCGAAGCCGCGCACGAGCTCGCGGCGCTGGCCGACGCCGTGTTCATCGGCGAGGTCGTGGCGATCGACTATCAGATGTCGGAGCCCGACGAGAGCGGCGTGCGGCTGCCCTTCACCGTAGTCACGTGGGAGATCGAGGACGGCATCAAGGGCGTCGAGACTGGCAGCCGCCACGCGGTGCGCTTCTTGGGCGGGCCGCTCGACGGCGACAAGCTCCTCGAGGTCAGCGAGATCCCGCAGTTCGAGATCGGTGATCGCGACATGCTCTTCGTCGCGCGCAACGGCGAGGTCGGCTGTCCCTTGGTTGGAGGCGCCGAGGGACGCGTGCAGCTGCTCGGCGCGCGCCAGGTCGGCGACGGAGTCTCGCGGGTGGCCTCGGGTCCGAGCTGGTCAGCCGAGATCGCGGCCAGCATTCGCGCGGCGGGGCTCGCCGGCGGGGCGCCGGCCGAGCAGCTCGAGCTCGACGAGCCCTTCGTATTCGCGATCCCGCGCACCGCGACGGCTGACGAGCTCGCGCAGCTGCACGAGCGCCACCTCGCTCGCCGTGCGGCCCTCGGCGAGCGGCAGGTCGGGCCCGACCTCGACCCGCAAGAGGCGCTCGCGCTCGAGGCCAACGGACTCAACCCGGTGCTCCCGCGCTGACGGACCGGCCCCACCCCATCTAACCCAAGAGACGAGTTCGATCATGCGTACCAAGCTCATCACCCTCGCCCTGACCACGCTGACCGCCACCGCCCTGCTGCACGCCCCGACGGCCGCCGACGCCTACCAGCTCGGCAACCCTCGCGCGGGCAACTCGACGACCCTCTACCTCGATCCGACGATCCAGGCTTCGCTGCCCGACCACTACACCGCGCTACAGAACGCGGCGGCCAAGCTCAACGCCAACCCCTCGAACATGCGCTTCTCGCTGGTCAACGACAACGACTACTCGTCGGTGACCAACAACGGCGAGTCCGAGGTCTCGTTCTCGACCAACGCGACCGATCTCTGCGGCTCGCTCGCGTGCACGCACAACATCTCGTCCGGCGGCGAGATCATCGAGTCCGACGTCTACTTCGACGCCAATCACGACTGGGCGGTCACGGATCTCAAGGCCGACAGCAAGGCCTACGACTCGAGCGAGGGCCGACCGATCCTCAACACCGCGCTGCACGAGTTCGGCCACACGCTCGGCATGAAGCACGAAGGCGAGGTCTTCCAGGTCATGGGCAACGCCTGGAACGTGGTCAACACCAACGGCAGCGTGACCGAATCGGTAATCAGCGAGGACACCAGCAACGGCCTGATCGCGCACTACGGTCAGCGGCAGAACGTCAACGAGGATCTCTCGCTCTACCACTGGCAGTGGGTCTCGACGAGCGCCGGCGGCTACTCGCAGCACGGCCGGACGCCGATCCAGAGCTCGACCGGTGGGGCCCTCGCCGCGGCCCCGTCCTTCGACCCCACCCTCGACGAGCCGGCCTACTACGTCTCGGCTGGCCAGACGCTGCGCGTTCACCAGACCGCGGAGAACCGCGGCACCAGCCAGACCGTGACGATCAAGTGGTTCCTGTCCTCCAACTCGACGATCACCACTGCCGACACGTTGCTAGCGACCTCGTCGATCACCAAGGGTCGCAACGGCCCCTTCACCTGGTATCGGACCCTGACGCTGCCGGCCAACCTCAGCAGCGGGGCTCGCTACTGGATCGGGGCGATCATCGACAGCGAGGACGTGCTGGCCGAGCAAAACGAGATTAACAACGCGGTGTACATCGCCGAGGTGGTCGTGCAGTAGCGCCGGGCCGACGTCGTCGCACGAGGTGGCTGCGTGGCGAGATGCAGCCACCTCGTCGATCGGGCCCTGCTAACGCCGCTGGTAGTCCTCGGCGATGTCGATGATCGCTTGCAAGGCTGCATGCAGCTCGCGCTCGCGATCGGCGACCCGCTGACCGTAGACCCGGCGCGCGAGCACCCAGATGCCCGAGAACCACAGCCCCATACCGACCGGGATCATCCCGGGCAACCCGAGCGCAGCGAGCGTGAGCAAGGGGAACAAGGTGCCGCCACCACCGAGCCCACCCGCGAGGCTGCCGAACAGCGCCTGGATCAGCTGGTCGAGCTTCTCTTCGAGGCGGATCTGTGTACGCCCAGCCCGAGGCACGATCGTCAGCGAGATCGTGCGAGCCCAGCGGGCGCCCGCGCTGCTGTGCGAGGGCAGGGCCATCCAGGTCAGCGAGCGCCCGATCAGCGACGCGACACCCAGCTCGCCGGTGTGCCTTCGGACCGCCTCGATCACGTACTCGTAGGCTCGGACCGGGATCTCGCCGTCGACGGTGACCTCGAACAGGATCGTCCGCGGACCACCGAGCAGCGGAGAGGCGCGGTGGCGCTGCGCGAGTCTCAGGCTCAGCTCGGTCGCGGCTCGCCGGACGTGGATCGGCTCGATGCCTGCCGAGCTGGCCGCCTCCTCGAGCTCTCCGAGGGTCATCCGGCGGGGATCGACCGCTTGGCGCTGGAGATCGGCGGCCCGTTGCAGGATCAGGGCCGCCTCGTTCTCCTGGTATCGGTGCTCGTAGCGGCGGCCCGTATCCGGCATAGGAGGTCAACCTCGGCCCGCAGCAACGCGGGGGAACATCAGCTCGATCTCGAGTTGGACTTGATCCTCGGCCAGCTCCTCTTCCATCCCCTGATAGTCGATGGCGAACGCCTTGGCGCTGATGTCGAGCGTCGCACGACCGACGACGGCTTCGGGTCCGATATCCAGGGTGGCCGGGAATTCGAGCTTACGCTCAACCCCGTGCAGGCGCATGGTCCCGTGGATTCGGTGGGTCGCATCGCCCGATTTGGCGCTGGTCCGAGCCGACGCTCCAGCAGCCTCGATTGGCTCGATCGATTCGGCAGTGAAGGTCGCCGTGGGGAATTTGTCCACGTCGAAGAAGTCGGTGCTCTTGAGGTGCGAGGTCAGGCCGTGCTGGTCGGCAACGACGGAGCCGGTTCGAACGCTGATCTCGAGGCCGGTCGGTTGACCATCGGTGAGCACCAAGGTGGCAGAGAAGCGCTCGAAGTGGCCGATGTGGCCGATCGTCGCCCTGGAGACGGCGAACCCGACCTTGCTCTGCTCGCGATCCATCGAGAGAGTCTCGACTCCGGCCGCTGGCTCCGCAGCAGGCGCGGCGGGTTGACCGGCCTCGCTGGTGGTGCCGCTGTCTGCCTCGCGGATCGCGTCGGCCTCACCGTCCGGCGTCGAGGTCTCGCCCGTGCTCGGAGTCGGTGACTTTTGTTCGTCCTCGCCAGCGGAGCGGCGACTAGAACCGTGGTGTGCGCTCTCGGTGGCTGGTCGCGGGCAGCCGAGCGGAGCGGAGATCACGAGGAGGAGCGAGGCCAGCAGGATCGAAGGTCGCGGCACCGGGCCACTCTATCAGCCGATCGCGCCGAGGCCCGCTGGAGCGCGCCAGCGGGAAAAACTTTCGGCGTCGTGGGCCATGCGTCGCACCGAAGGGGCATGGATCGATCACGAAGGCGTGCCACACTCCCGACGCCCATGCTCCAACAGATCAAGCTTCACACCTTCGCCAAGGCGGACCAGTGGGAGCAGGTGGATTCCTACTGGGGTAGCCCCTTCTACTTCTGGGAGCGCTCGGGCGTGCGCGTCACCCCGCCTTGTCCGACTCGCGTGCGCGTGTTCGGCAAGGTGGTCGACGAGTCGAACGATGGCCGCGTCACGATCGGGGGCTTCTCGTCGATGTTCATCCACGTCGTCGAGGCGCGCGGTCCCAAGGGGATGACCGTGCGGGTCGACATCGGTGAGCCGCTCGAGCGCGAGGAGGGGGAAGGGCGCGAGGACGAGGACGCCGAGCGCGACAGTCGGTCAGCTAGGGATTGAGGGCTTAGTCGGCCCGTCCGAGCCGAAGGGCTCCGTCGGGCTGACGGGCTCGGGCTCCGGCAGCTCGTCCTCGAGGCGCCCGAGCACGTGGGTGGCCGCGACGATCACCGCGGGACGAAAGAGCAGGTTCAAGATCGGGATCGCCAGCAGCACGGCGGTGCCGAGCGCGAAGCCTCCCGCGATCCACGGCCGGGTCTCGATGACCAGCACCTCGCCACGCCAGCGTCGGCTCATCCTCGCCGTCATCGCGGCCCACCAGCGGATCGGCAGCAGCAAGATTGCGAAGGGCGAGCGCAGCCGCCAGGTCGTAGGCGCGGCATACCAGGGCGGATCGAGCAGGCGATGCCGCGCTTCGAGCGTGGCCGGCTCGACGCCGGGCGGCAGCGTGCGGGCGCTGTCCAGCGCCTCGACGACGATCCAGTGCATCGCCCACGCGTAGCCGATCACGGCGGCCCACATGGTCCCGAGCACGGGCAGCTGTTGGATGATGCCGACGATCGGCGCCACGCCGAGACCGACTACGAGCAGCTGCAGGATCGACTCGAGCAGCGCTTGCCTGAACGATCGTAGATAGGGAGCGTGCTCGCGGACGCCGAGCCGCGGGCGGGCGCGGGCGGCCAGGCGCGAGTAGAGGCGATGGAAGAGCACCGGCGAGATCGGTGCCGCCGCGATGACCACCAGGTAGTAGCCCTGAACCCAGCCGAGCACGCCGGCCCCGCTGCGCTCGATGAACACCGCGCAGATCAGCAAGAACGCGACCACCGGGACCAGCGTGCGGGCAAGCAGGTCGCGGTGGCGCAGCAGCACCCGCATGCCGAGCAGCGGCTGCGCCAAGCCCCACACGAGGCTGGCCGCGTGGGCGTCAGTGGGTGGCGGTGGCTGGGGGATCGTCGAGTACACGCGCAGCAGCTCGACCACCGAGCGCTTAGTCTGCGGCTCCGACTGCGAGGCGTCGGGCTCGATGTCCACCGCGGGTACGATCGGCTGGGGAGCCGTGCGGCTCGGCGGGGCAAGTTCATCGGGCACGGGGCGATGGTAATCGCCCCGCCGTGATCAGGAGAACACGCCGCCTTGGACGACCGCGCCGTCGAGGATGACGGTGATGTCGCTGCCGTAGTCGACGATGATCCACGGGCCGTCGATGTCGATCCCCGGGAAGTGCCCGCCGCCGCCGCCACCGTCAGCGTCGGCGAGGTCGTCGTTGGTCTCGCCGGGCACCCCACCGAGGATCGGAGGAATGATGTCGGCCAGCGTCAGCTCCCCGTGCCAGAGCTCCCAGGCGACCCGGTGGGACGTCGGAGCGTCGACGTGCAGCGCGTACCTGGCCGTGCCGTTGGCGAATTGCAGCCCGATCGGGGCATCGACCGTGCCGACTCGGAGCACCCCCAGGCACTGCAGGGTGTGGGCGCCGGTGTCGACCTCGCAGTCGAGCGCGAAGCCGGTGTTGATCGAGCCGTTGCTGTTCGTGAGCGTCCCTTGGGCTCGGATCTCGGACTCGTAGAGGCCGTCGCCGAGGTCGGTGGCGACCACGAAGCCGTTGGAGATGCTCAAGACCGGGGTCTCGGTCATCGCCGGAATCGGCTCGTCGATTTGGACTGGGGCGAGCTCGGCTTGGACGGTGGGCGCGAGCGCGAAGCTGAGGCCGAGGGCAGCGAGCGTGGTGGTGAAGAGCAGGAACTTGGTCATGGCGTCTCCTGCTCTTCCCCTTGCCGCGTCACCGCTCGGCGATGACGAGGCAGACGAAAAAACTCGCTCGCGGCCTCACTTGGCCGTCGGACCGATCATCTGCTCGGGCCGGACCCACTCGT
>CBFGLP010001295.1:0-2293 GCA_965649595.1 uncultured Myxococcales bacterium
GGTCGTCGGGCGCTGATGAGCGGAGGCCCGGCCTCGGCGCGCGGCTACTTGGTGATTGCGACCGGCTTGATCGCGGCGCGCGGACCATTCCCCGTCGAGGGGGAGCCGCTGCGCGAGCTAGCCATCGAGGCCGAGCTCGACCTCGCGCAGGCTGACAGCTTGATCGGCGAGCATGCCAGCGCCGAGGCGCGCCAGCTCGCGATGCTCGCGCGTGACCTGAGCGTCCCCGAGCTCGGCAAGGTCGCGGTCGGTCGACTCCGGTCGCTGATCGCGGCCGACGACGTGGCCACGGTGTTGCGCTTCAGCCTCGAGGTCCTCGCGCGCCTCGGCTTCGAGCTTCCGCTCGAGCCTCGCCCTCGCCACCTGATCGGCGCGCTGCTGCGAGCCTGGGGCCTGACTCGACCGGCCTCGCTCGCTCGTCTGCGCGCGCTCGAGCCCGCGAGCGATCCGCGAGTCCGCATCGTCTGCGAGCTGATGCGGACGATCCTCGTCGTGCTCTACGGGTACAGCCCCAAGCACTACCTGCTCTTGGTCGAGCAGCACGCGAGCATGCTGGCGCGCTACGGCTACGATCCCTCGTTGCCGCTCGCGTTGGTCCGGATCTCGATCATCGCTGCGAACGTGTTCGGCAAGCGCGAGGCGGCTCGCGAGGTCGGTGAGCTGGCCGTCGAGTTGCTCGATCGTGATCCGAGCAACCCGATGCGCCACTTGACCCTGCAGATCCGGATCTTCAGCCTGACGTGGAGCGTGCCCTTTCGGGCGCTGCTCGATCCACTGCGTGAGGCCGTCAACCTCGCGCTCGCGGCTGGCGATCTGCAGAACTCTGGCTTCTACGCGCTCATCTGGCTCGGGATCGCGTTTTACGGCGGCGTGCAGCTGCGCACCATCGAGCATGAGGTCGCCGCGCTGCAGCGCTGGACTCGGCAGTGGGGGACCGAGAGCTCGAGCGACAATGGACGGATCTTGGGTGGGGTGGCTCGAATGCTGCGCGCGGGGCCGATCCCAGCGCCCGGCGACAGCAATCCGCTCGCGATCACCGACACTCCGCGCGACGCCCTGAGCGCGGTCAGGCTCATGGATCAGCGCGCCGCGACGGTCGTGGGCCTCGGCGTGTTCGGGCGCTGGTCCGAGGCCGCGGTGATCCTCGCCGAGATCGCCAAGCCGCTCTCGCGCAGCATGCCCGGGACCTGGTTCTCGCTCGTGCTGCCGCTCTTTCAAGGTCTGACCGCGGCGAGCTTGTGGATCGAGGGTCCGGCGCACGAGCGACCCGCTCATCGACGCACGCTCAGGCGCTGCCTGGCGCGCCTGCGCGAGGCCGCCAGGCGAGGCGGCAATCATGGCGTCGGCGCAGCGTTGCTGCAGGCCGAGCTGCACGCGATCGACCACGAGCTGCCTGCCGCGATCTCCAGCTACCGCGAGGCTGGCGAGCTCGCGGCGACGCAGCAGAACCTGCTCTTCGAGGCGCTCTGCTTCGAGCGTCTGGCCGAGCTGATGCACCGGCACGGCGGCGATCGGCTCGCGCATGGTCCACTCCTGCATGCGCGCGCGCTCTACTCTCGCTGGGGGGCGTTGGCCAAGGTCGAGCAGCTCGAGCAGCGCTGGCCGGGGCTGGTCGAGATCGAGCTACAGAGCACGGACACTCCGACGATCAGCACGAGCAACTCGACGACCAGCAAGGCGCTCGACGCCGCGACCGCCGTCAAGATCGCGCAGTCCGTCAGCGACGACATCCGCCTGGCCGAGGTCGTCGTGCGGGTCCTCGACTTGGCGATCGAGAACGCCGGAGCGGCCCGCGGCGTGCTCTTGTTCGCCGACGCCGAGGGCATCCACCTCGCCGCCGAGACCGACACCGAGCTCGGCAGCCGCAGCTCGCTCGACGCACCCACGCCCTTGCGAGACGCCAGCGCCCGGCTGCCGACCTCGGTCCTGCGCTGGGTCGAGCGAACCCACGAGGCGGTGGTGCTCGACAACGCCGGCGAAGATCGCCGCTTCGCCGCCGATCCCTTCTTGCGCGCGAACCCGCCACGCTCGGTCATGTGCGTGCCGATGATCAAGCGCGGCCGGCTGATCGGTCTGCTCTACCTCGAGAACGAGCTCAGCGCGGGCAGCTTCACCCGTGATCGGCTCGACATGATCGAGCTGCTCGCGGCCCAGGCCGCCAGCGCGCTGGAGAACGCGCGGCTCTACGACGAGCTACGGACCAGCGAGATCCGCTGGCGCTCGCTCGTCGAGCAGCTCCCGGACCACATCGTGATCGTCGGCAGCGAGGGCGCGCTCGAGTACGTCAACCAGA
>CBFGLP010001296.1:0-5688 GCA_965649595.1 uncultured Myxococcales bacterium
AGCTCGCGGACGTTGCCCGGCCAGCCATGCGCGAGCAGACGCTCGCACGCCTGCGGCTCGAAGCCCCGCACGTCGCGACGCAGGCGCTCGGCCGCGTCCGCCAGCAGCACGCGCGCGAGCGGAAGGATGTCTTCGGGTCGCTCGTGCAAGGCCGGGATCCGCAGCTCGACCACGCGCAAGCGATAGTAGAGATCGCTGCGGAAACGTCCCTCCGCGACCTCTTGCGCGAGGTCCCGGTGGGTCGCGCCGAGGATCCGCACGTCGACCTTGCGTGACGAGTTCTCGCCGATCCGTCGGACCTCTCGCTCTTGCAGCACCCGCAGCAGTCGAGTCTGAGTCGCGGGCGTCAGCTCCCGAGCTCGTCGAGCAGCAGCGTCCCGGTGTGCGCTGCTTCGAACAGCCCCGGTCGATCGCGGGTCGCCCCGGTAAAAGCTCCTCGCGCATGACCAAACAGCTCGCTCTCCAGCAAGGGCTCGGGCATCGCGCCACAGTTGATCGCCACGAAGGGGCCCCCTGCGCGAGCCGAGTGATCATGGATGAAGCGAGCGAGCCGCTCCTTGCCCGCGCCCGTGGGTCCGCTGATCAGCACGGTCGTATCGACCGGCGCGATCCGGCGGGCGAGATCCAGGATCGATCGCATGCTCTCGCTGCGAGCCACGATCCCGTGCTCGTGCTCGTCGGCCTCGCGTCGCTCGGCGTCCTCGTCGATGACCTGCCGGCGGCGAATCCGGAGCTTGCGCTCGAGCTTGCGCAAGGTCTCGCGGACGCGGATCAGCGCGTCATCCAGCTCGCGCTGCTCGAAGTAGGCAAGCTCGCGCTCGAGCCCTCGCTCGACGTAGAGCTCGCGCAGGTCACCACGCATGCGACACAGCGCGTCGCCCCGACCTCGACACTGGGTCTCGACACAGAACACCGGCTGGGAGTGCGCGCGCGAGAGGTAGCCGCTGGCGAACCCGCACAGCGACCAACACACCGTCTCGTCGGACTCGCCGAAGTGCAGCAAGTGTTGGTCGGCCTCGTACGAGTCGCGCCAGATGGCCTCGGCAAACGCCGGAGGATCAGCGTGCTCGCTCTCGTGGACCGGCTCGAATGTGACCACGCCTTGCAAGCGGTGCAGACGACCGCCCGCGCGTCGCCACTCGGCCTTCTCCGCCCAGGGCAGCGCGTGCTCGAGCGTCTCGGCGGTTCGCCACCCATGCGCGTAGCCAAACCGGGTAATGATCCCGCGTGCGACCTCGCGGCCGAGCAGCTCGACGAGCTCCTTGCGGAGCAACCCGAGCGCGACCGCATCGAGGAGCAGCACACGCTGGCCGGCGAAGCGGAGCACTCCGCCATCGGGGGCAAAATCGAAGAGCTCGTCGAGCTTCAGGTCCATCGCCCGCATCGTTTTGATTCTACTGAGTCTATCATATTGATGCGTATGCGAATCGAAACGATACGCATCATCCCGGGTCGCTCGGACACTAGACTCCTGAAAGCCCAATAATTCCAAGACCCGTTACACCGGCACGGCTTCTGCTCATCGTGTTGGCGAGCCATCATGAACGACAACGACGATCCCAACTCTCCCCGAGGGAGCAGCCGGCGCACGATCCTCCGCGCAACCGCGGGGACAGCGCTGGCCGGGCTCGCCACGGCCGGTGGCTTCGCTCTGCCCTCATGGGCCGGGCGACCGGAGGCGAGCCGATCGACCGAGCCGCGGTCTAGCGGCCGGAGGAAGGACCCATCGAGCATGACCACGCCCACCATTCACATTCGTCGCGCCGACGAGCGAGGCTTCGCCGATCACGGCTGGCTCCGCAGCTTCCACAGCTTCTCGTTCGCCGACTACCACGACCCGAAGCACATGGGCTTTCGCAACCTGCGGGTGATCAACGAGGATCGCGTCGCGCCTGGGCGT
Organism: uncultured Myxococcales bacterium; assembly: GCA_965649595.1. Taxonomy (GTDB): domain Bacteria; phylum Myxococcota_A; class Polyangia; order Nannocystales; family Nannocystaceae; genus Plesiocystis. Next base: position 1,901 of record CBFGLP010001296.1, read on the forward strand.
GGCTTTGGCAGGCACCCGCACCGAGACATGGAGATCATCTCCTACGTGCTCGACGGCTCGCTCGAGCACCGCGACTCGATGGGCAACGGCTCGGTGATCCGCCCCGGCGAGGTCCAGCGCATGAGCGCCGGCACCGGCGTGTTCCACAGCGAGTTCAACGGCTCGCAGCAGGACCAAGTCCACTTCCTGCAGATCTGGATCCTGCCCAAGCGCCGCGGCATCCAGCCCGGCTACGAGCAGAAGCTGTTCGAGCCGGACACCCGCCGCGACAAGCTCAGGCTGGTCGCCGATCCCGAAGGTCGCGAGGGCGCGCTGACGATCCACGCCGACGCGCGGCTCTACGCTGGCCTGATCGGATCCGATCGCAGCGTCGAGCACGTCGTCGCGCCTGGCCGCCACGCGTGGGTCCAGGTCGCGCGGGGGTCGATCGAGCTGGCTGGCCACACGCTGGTCGCCGGTGACGGGGCGGCGATCGACGAGGCCGGGACGCTGACGCTGATCGGTCGCTCCGACGACGCCGAGGTGCTCGTGTTTGACCTTATTTAGCCCCGCAACCTCCCTGCACTCTGCCACCCAGCAGCTAATCATGCACATCGACGCCAGCACGTCCGCCCTGCCCGTCGAGCCGCCGACCACGAGCGGCTTTGGTAACACCCTCGAGTCCGAGGCGCTCCCGGGCGCCTTGCCCCGCGATCAGAACAGCCCGCGCCTGGTGCCCTTCGGTCTCTACGCCGAGCAGATCAACGGGACCTCGTTCACGGTCCCCCGCGCGCACAATCAACGGGCGTGGCTGTACCGGATCCGCCCCTCGGTCGCGCACGGAGCCTTCTCTCCGCTCGCGCATCCTGGCATCAACCTCGACTACCTCGACCAACGACCCACACCCGAGCTGATCGGCTGGCGTCCGCGACCACTGCCTGGCCCCGAGCAATCGATCGACTTCATCGACGGCCTGATTACGATCGCCGGCGCGGGCGACCCCGCCGACGAGCGCGGGCTCGCGGTCCACGGCTACGTCGCGACCTCGGCGATGACAGATCGAGCCTTCTACGACGCCGACGGCGACCTCATGCTCCTGCCCGACACTGGCGGGATCGTCCTGCGAACCGAGCTGGGCGTCCTGCACGTCCACCCTGGCGAGCTCGCCGTGGTGCCGCGCGGCATCAAGTTTGCCGTCGATCCGCTCGAGCGCGGGGCGATCCGCGGGTTCGTGCTCGAGGTCTACGCCCGTCACTTCGAGCTGCCCGATCGTGGCCCGATCGGCGCCAACGGTCTCGCGGACGCTCGCCACTTTCGCACGCCGGTGGCCGCCTACGAAGATCGCGAGATCGAAGGATTCGAGCTAATCACCAAGCTCGGTGGGCACATGTGGCGGGCCGAGCAGGGCCACTCGCCCTTCGACGTGGTCGCCTGGCACGGAAACTATGCGCCCTATAAATGGAGTTTCTCCGACTTCAACGCGATTGGCTCGGTCAGCTACGATCACCCCGATCCATCGATCTTCACGGTGCTGACCGCCAAGCTCGACCAGGCCGGGGAGAACGCCGCGGATCTGGTCGTTTTTCCCGATCGCTGGGACGTCGCCAAGCACACGTTGCGGCCGCCTTTCCATCATCGCAACGCGGCGACCGAGTTCAATGCGATCATTACCGGCCCGAGCAATCCGCAGCGCGTGTTCACCCGCGGCGGTCACTTCTTGACCCCACCATTTACTGCTCATGGGGTCGCGGTCGAGAGCTACGAGCGCGCGATTGGCCTCGCGGACGAAGTCGCCGATCAGCCGCGCTGGTTGGGGGCGAGCAGTCGGTGGATCCAATTCGAGACCACGCTGCCCTTGCGGCTGAGCCCCTCGGCGGAGCGGGCCGAGCATCGCGATCCGAGCTTCCGCGAGTTCGCCAGCGGGGCTCGAAAACACTTCACCGGGGGTCGCTCGGAGGGCGGCTGACGACCACTCCTCGGCGCCTGATACACTCGCGCCGATGCCGGACTACGCGAAGATCGGCCCGACCGCGCTGGTGACCGCCTACGCCTGGCACAAGCTCGCCATGCCCTACGGGCAGCTCTTCACCACCCGCGAGGGCGCGGCGATGTTCTGGGCCTTCCACGGGTCGGTCGGGTGGACCTCCCGCTTCTTTCCGGTCCCCTCGCTGCTCGAGTACCTCGAGTTTCGCCACCGCATGATGGAGGCGCAGCTCGAGCGGATGAGCCCCGATCGCGTCATCGAGCTGGGCGCAGGGCTCTCGCGGCGTGGGATCACCTGGGCGCTCGAGCGCGAGGTCCCCTACGTCGAGATCGATCTGCCGCACATGACCGCGGCCAAGCGGGCGATGCTCGCCAAGGCGCCGGGGCGCGTGCAAGGAGCCCTGCATGCCGGGTTACTGCAGCTCGTCAGCACCGACATCCTCGCGCCCGGCTTCGCCGACGAGCTCGCGCGCTTGCTCGAGGGCGCCAAGCGGCCGCTGATCGTGTCCGAGGGCATGCTCAGCTACTTCTCGCACCCCGACTGCGAGAAGCTGCTGCGCAACCTAGTCGCGGGGCTGCGCGCGAGCGGGTCCGGCGGTCACTACCTCACGGATCTCGAGCGGGCCGATCGCGAGCGCAAGTTCGGTCTCGCGGGCACGGTGTTCCGTCAGGCGATCAAGCTGGCGACCAAGGGCCAAGGCCCCAACAAGCCCTTCCGCGACCTCGAGCACGTCGACCGCTTCTTCGCGCAGGCCGGCTTCGACGCGGGCGAGGAGCTGCGGCCCAAGGCGCTCGCGGATCTCGAGCCGCGCCTGCACACGCTGCGCTCGCCGACGACGATCTGGCTCGCGCGCGTCGATCCTCGCTGACCCAAGCCTGACAACTGGACCAGCGCCGGGCGAGCCTGCCACACTGCCGGCATGCCCCGCACCGTGCAACCACCAGGCTGGCCGCGCCCTCGCGGCTACGCCAACGGCATGGCCGCTCGCGGTGAGCTCCTCGCGATCGCCGGCGAGATCGGCTGGGACGAGCGCGAGCAGATCGTCTCCGACGAGTTCGCCGCGCAGTTCCGCCAGGCGCTCGCCAACGTCGTCGCGGTCGTCGAGGCCGCGGGTGGTCGGCCGCAGGACCTGATCAGCCTGACCGTCTACGTCACCGATAAGCACGAGTACATCGCCGCGCTGCCCGAGGTCGGGCAGGCCTGGCGCGAGCTGATCGGCAAGCACTACCCGGCGATGGCCCTGGTTCAGGTCGCCGCGCTGCTCGAGGATCGGGCCAAGGTCGAGATCCAGGGCCTCGCGGTGCTGGAGACTCCCGCATGAGCGATCCCGACTTTCGTCCCCTCCCCCTGCCGACGCCGAGCAGCTTTCACTACGAAGAGCGTGATCGCGTCGGCATCGTCACCCTCGACCGACCCGACCGTTTCAACGCGCTGACCTTCCAGGTCTATCGCGAGCTCACCGATCTGTTCACGGTGATCGATCGCCGCAGCCTCGACCCCGAGGGCGCGCGGTCGCTGGTGATCCAAGGCCGCGGGAAGGCGTTCTGCTCCGGCGGCGACGTCGAGGACATCATCACGCGCCTGTTCGATCGCGACATGGAGGGCCTGGTCCGCTTCACGCGGATGACCGGCGAGCTAATCCACGCGATCCGTCGCTGCAAGCTGCCGGTCATCTGCTCGATCAAGCGGGTCGCCGCCGGAGCCGGGGCCGTGATCGCGCTGGCCTCGGATCTGCGGGTAATGGGCCGCTCGAGCTTCTTCGCGTTCTTGTTCCCGCAGGTCGGGCTGTCCGGCGCGGACATGGGCGCGAGCTGGCTGCTGCCGC
>CBFGLP010001297.1:0-3499 GCA_965649595.1 uncultured Myxococcales bacterium
CCCCAGGTGCTGCTGACCGCCGCGGGTGAAGGCGTGCTGCTGCCCTTCGCGCCCGGCTTCGAGCGCTTCGTGCAGGCCGGCCTGCTCCCGATCGCCAGCCGCGAGCTGATCCAGCCGCCCCACGAGCCGCGGGTCGAGACCGACGTGCTCGGCGTGGCCGCGCTGGTGTTCGAGATCCTCACCGGGCAGCCGCTCGAGCCGGGCATGAGCCTCGATCGGTTCGGCTTTCCGCCTCGGCTCGCGCGCGTGCTCGCGGTCGCCAGCGCGGTGGACCCCGAGGATCGACCCAAGGACATCTTGATGTTCTCTCGCCGACTCCAGGCCGCGGTCGGCCTCGGGGAGGATCCGGTCGAGCCCCACGCGGTGCTCGAGCCAGTCCAGCATGGCGAGCAAGCGGACCCCCGCTATCCAGCCGTCCGCGCGCAGCCTTGGCGACCGCCCGCTCCGCCCCCACCGCCTTGGGCACGACCGGCACCGACTCCCGGATCGGGCGCCTGGAACGTCGGCACGCCAGTGCCCGGATCGGGCGCCTGGAACGTCGGCCAACGGTCTGGCTCGTGGGCCAACCCGCTGCCCGGAGCCACCCCCTCGCCGGTCGCAATTCCCCCGACGCCCGCTGCCCCCACGCTCGGTCGATCATTTCCGGCGGCGACCCGCAACGAGCCCAGCGAGCCCAACGCGAGCTTCTTCGGCTCGACCGGCGACGGCAGCTTCGACGCCCCGGCTCGACCTGCGAGCCCAACGAATCACCCGCCGAGCAGCCCCGCTCCAGCGGCACGTCGCGACGCGCGAACGAAGGTCTTCGCAGGTCCCCCGCCGCCACCCGGGAGCACACCCGTGCCCGCGCGCGCGCCGGTTCCCCCACCCGCCTCGCTCGCGCCTCCGCCTCCGATCCCGCTCCCGCCGACCCTCGGCACGGCCGGCTCGGTGTCGATCGTCATGCCCGCGCCCGACGGCAGCGTGCTGGCCTCGGTCTCGCAAGGTCCCCGCGACTACCGGATCGTCCGCCGCGGCAAGGCCCACGGCCCCTACGATCTCGCTCAGCTCGAGCGCCTGATCCCGATGGGCAAGCTGCTGAGCGTCGACACGATCGAGCTGATCAGCTCGGGCATCCACGTGCTCGCGGTCGACCTGCCCGGCTTGCGGCCGCTCTTCGAAGCCAAGGCCCGCGAGCAAGAGCGGGCCCCGACTCCGCCGGTCCGCCCGCCGACACCGACGCCCGAGCCCGAGCGCTCGCGCGCGGGGTTGTGGGTGCTCGTCGGGATCTTGCTCGTCGGTCTGCTCGCGGTGGGTGGCCTGCTCCTGCTTCAGTAGTAAGGGCCGTAGTGCGGATACCCGCCGTAAGGCGACGGGGCGACCAGCACCGGGGGTGCCGGCTGCTCGCGCACGACCGCTCCTTCGAGCGGCACGATCGCCCACAGGCGATCATCGCTGCCGAACATCGGCACGTCGACCGGCTCACCGTCGAGATCGAAGCGCTGCCAGTGCGGGCTTTGGTCGCCGAACAGCACGCTGGTGCTCGCTCGCCCGCGCAGCAAGGTCCAGCGAGCTCGCTCGGCCGGCTGCGTGAGCACCAGCCGAGCGCTGGTCCGCGCGAGCGCCTCGGAGTCGCGGTCGCCTTGCAGCGCCAGCCGAGCACGCACCCGAGCGTCGATCCGCGGGAGGCTGCGATGGGCCAACGCCGCCATCGCGCGGACCTGCGGCGAGGGATCGGCGAGCAGGCCCTCGAGCGCCGGATCGTTGCCATGGCGAGCGAGGGCCAGCGCCGCACAGCCACGCACCTCATCGAGCGCAGCGCTGGTCAGCCGCACCAGCTCGGCCTCGGCCAGCTCCGCGTGCCGCCCCATGACCGCGCTGCCGAGCGCGAGCGTAGCGACGCAGCGGCCTTCGCCGCCCAGACCAGCATCGCTGGCCCAGCCTGCGACGAGCCCCCAGATCACCGCGTCGTCGTCGTCGTCGAGCATCGAGTCGCGAGCGAGCGCCAAGATCGTCAGCCAGGGCAGCACCTGCTCCGGTGTCGAGCCGCGACGCAGCTGCCACGCGAGCGCGCCTGACAGCCACTCGGGATGCAGGCGGGCCAGCTCGGCCGCCGCGTCGATGCCATCGTGCTCGCGCAGGCGCTCGAACCAAGCCTCGCGCTGATTGGCCGCGGGCAGCGGCGCGACCGGCTTGGTGGCCGCGGCCATACCAGCGACGACCTCGCTCGGGGTCGGCTCGAGCTTGCGCGCCGCGAGCAGCCGCTCGACCTCGAGGCCGATGTCCGGCTCGAGCCCACGCGCGAGCGCTCGCTCGAGCTCGGGCACTGCCAGATCGCCGAGCCAGAGCAACGACTGGATCGCCGGCTCGCGCAGGTCGGCGTCGCGGATGCGATCGACCAGCCCCGCGATCAGCTCGTCGCTCGGGCTCGCCCGCCGACCAATCGCAGTCGCCACGTCGGTCCGCCGAACGTTGCGAGGCGGCGAGTCGAACAGCTGCAGCAGGGCCTCGTCGATGTCCTCGCCAGGCAGCCGCGCGAGCGCGTTGACGGCCTCGTTGGCGAAGGTCGGGTTGATCGGGGTCTCGAGCGCACGCCGCAGGGCCGGGGCCGTCCGCGGATCCTCGAGCTGCCCGAGCCCGTACGCCGCCGCCTCGGCGACCTGCGGATCGATGTCGTCGAGCAAGCGCACCAGCGCAGGACCGCCCTCGCCCGGCCCAAGGCGTCCGAGGCTGCGCGCCGCCGTCCGTCGGACCCGCGCCGACACGTCGCCGAGCTGCGCGACGATCTCCTGTCGAGCTTGCTCGGCTTGCTCGTCGCTCAGCGGCGAGTCGACCAAGAGCATGATCGCGTGCTCGCGCATCAGATCGTTGGGGTCGCGCATCGCCTCGTAGAGCAACGCGAGGTGCTGTTCGCTGGGATCTTGGCTGAGCAGCTGCAGCGCCATCATCCGCACGCTGCCCTCGCCCTCCTCCCACATCTTCTCGGCCGCGGGCACGCAGGCGAGGATCCGTCGGCTGGTGCACAGCTCGAGCGCGAGCCGACGGACCTCTGGCGAGGGATCGGTGAGCGCCAGATCGATCTCCGGCATGATCACCGAGGTCGCGAACTGTCGCAGCTCATCGAGCGCGGCCACCCGTACGGTCTCGGTCGCGCTCGCTGGGTCGCGTAGCGGCGCCGCGATCCGATCGACCTCGCTCGGCCAGATCGGGAACCGACCGTCGGGCTCGACCGGATCGACCTCGGGGACCGGCGGCCCCGCCTCGGCGGTTGCCGAAAAGGCTGGCAGCGAGGCGAGGAGCAGCGCGGGCAGGCGTTCACGGACCACGGGCGGAGTGTAGCGGGCGATCGCGTCGCCGTGGGCTCGACGAAGACATCCAACGTCGCCAATGCAATCGCCTTCGCTATCTTTCGTCGCAGCGTCCTTCCTCCCCCCTCGCCCATACAGGCAACCCATTGAAATCCGTGCTGTTTTATGTTCGGCAAGCCAGTTGCATTCTAGGCCGGGCATGACCACCGCCCTCG
>CBFGLP010001298.1:0-4503 GCA_965649595.1 uncultured Myxococcales bacterium
CGGCTCCGGCAACGGGACTGGTAGCAGCACCAACGCACCCTTCGAGACGCGCGCCAAGGCGTTCGTGCTCGAGTACGTGGCGATCGAAGGCTGCGCGGTCGTGTGGAAGAACCAGACGTCGCGCACCGCGATGGCGGGCCAGACCGCGTTTTGGTCCGAGGCGGTCGCGTGGGCGACGGCGGCGGGCTCCGTGACGCCCGACGAGGTCGCCTCGAAGATCGCTCAGACCATGATCCCGGGCTGCCCGTGGCCGCCCGAGCAGCTCGTCGGCGTCGACATTCAAAAGGGCGTCGACGGCCTGTTCAGCGGGCCGCAGCTCCTGCACTGGAACGCGATCCGAGGCATGGGTCGCGTGGACTTCTATCTGACGATCCGGTCGATCGTCGTGCCGTGGCTCGATGCAGCGCGGCGAGGAGGTGGTCGATGAAGACGCGGACGAAGGTGCTCGCGGGCGTCGGGCTCGTCGGTATGGTCGGGCTGCTCGCGGCGTTCGGCGGGTCCGCTCCCGCCGGCTCGGGAGGATCGGGTGGTGGGTCCGGCGGTGGGTCGGGTGGTGGAGGCGGCGGTGGATACGAGCCGACGCCCGACCAGACGCCACCCGACGTCGTGTTCCCGGTGCTCGAAGGTCGGCAGGCGCTGGAGAACCTGCTCGAGAAGGCCGGCCTCGCGCCCGACTGGCGGACGTTCTTCACGGCCGTGGGCCTCGGCGAGTCCGGCTACCACAGCAACATCGTGCTCGGCGATCCGGCGCTCTACCCCGTCGGCAGCATGCCGAGTCCCTACACGGACACGCTGGGCAAGGGCGAGGCCGCGGGCGCGCGCGATGCCTACGACTACGTGCGCGAGCAAGGCCGCCTCGCCGGATGCCCCTGGCCCGCGTCCGCGTACACGTGGGGCTCGGGCGGCTGGTTCCAGATGTTGCCGGCCTATGCCTGGCACGCCTACACCGGCACGAAGTTCGAATGCAGGCACCCGTGGTACCTGCTGCATCCGGCCGACCAGATCGTCTGTGCGATCCAGTACGCGCGACGCATCACGGGGTGGTCCACGTACGAGGCCAATCCCACGTTCCTGACCATGCGGCAGGGCTGGGCCAATCCTTCGGCGATGGGCAACGCGGGCGCGCTCGAGGAGATGCGCACCAAGTTCGCCAAGAAGCTCCAGAGCATCGGTGCTCCGGCGAGCTTCATGGACAAGAAGCCCAGCGCGCTGCCGACCGAAGACCCGGTGGCCATGCAGGAGCGCCTCGCCAAGCTGCTCTGACTCGACGGAGCTCGGATGCCGAAGCCTGCGAAATCCACCCCGAAGGCGCGTCAGAAGCCCAAGCGGCGACTGAGCGCGCGGCGGGAGTACGTCGACGATCTGACGGGAGCTCCCACGCCTCCGCGACCGGGCAGCTCGCCGACGGGGCGCAAGGTCGTGCGTCTGCGGACGGCGAACGGCGGCACGATCGAGTCGATCGTGGTCGACGACGACGACCGCGATCCAGCCGCGGACACGTTCGGGCTCGTGCCCGAGGCGACGGAGCGCTACCGGCACGAGGCGGAGCGGGCCGCGAAGGGTCGCGCCCGCGAGATCGCCAGGCTCGGGCGGCCGATGACCCGCGACTTCGAGCTCGAGCTCGGCCGGCTCGGGATCGCGACCACCTTTCCCAGCGTTCGCGCGGCGTGGGACGAGTTCGAGAACCTCAATCTCGCGTTCTTCCACCAGCCGGCGATGGACGACGCCGATCTCGTCGACGTGACCCGCGACTTCATGGACGGGATCGAGGTCGGCCGTGGCCGCAAGGTTCGATACGGTCGGCGGCACGTGAAGCTGTCGAAGACGGCGCGCGGGCTCGACATCCTCGAGCGGCGGGGCTTCGCCATGGCCCAGGCGATGATCTCGTACCTGTTCGGCCTCGCGGGTCCGCGCCGACGCTGGCGGGACGTTCCCTGGCACCTCGTCGACCGCTACGTCGAGCTTCTCGCGGATCAGATGGGGGTCCATGCCGAGCTACGAGGGGGCGGAGCGGTCGGCGGCGTGATCTATCCGCTGGCGAGCGGCCACGTGCCCGACGAGGAGTTTCAGACGCGCGTCGTCGAGCTGCTCGGACCCGAGGCCGCGCAGCGGATCGCCGACTCCGACAACAGCAAGCGGCTGTGGCATCTCGTCGGCCGGATCGAGGCGGTGCTCTATCCGCCGAAGGGCGACGACGAAGGGCGAAAGCGGCTTCGCTGCATTCCGCCCGCGCATCGGCGAATCATCGTCGATCGGCTCAAGACGCTGCGCGAGTGGGCCCGGCATCCCCAGCGCATCCCCGAGTTCTCGTGCGTGCACGATCCCCGCAAGGGTCAGGACGTCACGGTGTGCACGTTCCCGGCGATCTACGAGGACATCTCGCGGATCCTCGACGCCTGCACGAATCCCTATGACCCTTCGTGGCCGTCGCGTCAGCGCGATGCTATGTGGGCAGAGCTGGACCGCACGCGGATCCACGATTCGGGGATCCCAAAGTTCGGCCCCAGCGCCGAATCGTACGAAGCCGACATCGCGGCGGATGACGACATTCCCTTCTGATCTCCGATCATGATCGATCGCAACGAATTGCTGCACGAGGCCCGAGAGCGCGGCCTCGACGTCCGGGACGATCATGGCCACCTGATCATCACGGGCCCGCGCGACGAGCTCGAGGCGCTCTCGGACTCGATGTGGCGAAGGTGGCGAAATGGCGGTCGGCTCGAATACGAGTACACGATCGACGGCGTCTCGCAGACGGGCTATCCGCGGATCTTCGTGCACCTCGGCGCTCTGTCGACGAAGCCACCCCAACAGTCGGGCAAGAAGTCCGGCAAGAAAGCCGGGAAGAAGGCCACTGCCGTGAAATCCAACGAGACGGGCAAGAAGAAGGCTGGCAAGAAAAAGAAAGCCGGAGCGAAGAAGACCGGCAAGAAGAAGTCGGCCAAAAAGGCCGGAGCCAAGAAAGCCGGAGCGAAGAAAGCCGGCAAGAAAAAAGCCGGCAAGAAAAAAGCCGGAGCGAAGAAAGCCGCCCAAACGGCTGCCGCGGAGGCGCCCAAGGTCGAGAAGAAGAAGCGCAAGAAAAAGCCGCCACGGACCGAAGCGGCCGAATCGGCGCGCCCGATGACTCCCGAAGAGGCCCGCAAGCGCAATCAGAGGCTCGCGGCCGAAGCCGAGCGGAAGCTCGGCATTCGCTGACTCGACCGCATTTCCCGTCGTCGGATCGCGCGTCGATCCGCAGGTTCGTCGTCCCCCAAACCCGAGGAGCCCGAGGGTCCCCATGCTCATTCAACTTCGTGTCAGTGGTGCCCTGGATGGCACGACCATCCTCAGCACGTCGAACGCCAAGCTGTCGCAGGTCGGCACGTCCTCGACCTTCTGGAAGATCACGCAGCTCGACGGCACGACCAGTCTGGTCAACGCCGGGCGCATCCCCATGTCGTTCCTGGTCAATGCGATCCAGTCGACCATGGGCCGGATGCTGGTTGCGTCCCACCGGGGCGGCGGGACCTCGTTCACCGCCCGGATCGGGGTCGCCGACGGCGGTGGGCTGGCGGTCATGTCGTCGGTGCGCACCGTGGACCCGTCGAGCGGCGATGCGCACATCGCCGCTCTGAACATCCCGGGCAGCGACTACGAGCTCGTGTTCACGAGCAACTTCGTGGGCGGTCAGACGGTGTACTTCGAGGTCGCCCCGATCCTCGACGAGGCCGAGTTCGCGGCGCTCGATGGCTTCGAGGGCGATGCGCCGCTGGTCGCCGACAGCCTCGAGTGGAGCAGCTACGTCGCACAGGCCGCCCTCGCCAACCCGATCGCGGCGGGCATCATCGCTCGCTACGACGCGACGGGCGGAACCTTCACGCTCGATGCACCGGCTCCCGTGGCCAACGCTCGCTTCGCGCTCAAGGAGATCGCTGCCAATGCCACGGCGATCACCATCGACGGCAACGGCGAGGACATCGAGGATCCCACGACGCATCTGCTCGGCGCCACGGCGAGCGTGGGCGGAGCGGGTGTCTACGTCGAGTACGAGTACGACGCCGATCCGGTCCGCCCGGGCTGGCGCATCGTCTCCTGATGCTCTCCTCGGGGCCCCGAGTCTTCCTCTGCACCGAGCTCGGGCCCGAGCTCGGCCCCCTTCGAGCACCGCAACCAGGCACGTCATGCCGAACATCACCGAATACCGAACCAAGTTCCTCGGGCCCAAGGGCACGCTCGCGGATCCCGATCTCTACGCTGGCGCGCACGACCGGATGTTCCGAGTCGCGCTGATCGAGGGGATCGCTCTGGTCATCGAGACCGGGCAGGCCATCGCCGAGGCGCTGCGAGCCCGACCCAACCCCTAAACAAAGAGCGAACCACGCCATGGTCCCTTCGTCTCTTTCCCCGATCCTACTGATGGTCAGCCTGTGCCTGGTCCTCTCCGTGGTCAGGCAATTCGGCTGGCTGGCGTGGTGGTGGGTCCGGCGTCGCCGCCAGATCGACCTCGAGTTGCTACAACACGAG
>CBFGLP010001299.1:0-3006 GCA_965649595.1 uncultured Myxococcales bacterium
CACTCGCAGGCCAACCCGCTGCACTCGGACCTGTGGCCGAGCATCGCCAAGCTCGAGGCCGAGATCGTGGCAATGACCGGCGAGATGCTCGGGGCCGCTCATGTCGGCGCGCCGGACGAGGTCTGCGGCACGGTCAGCTCCGGTGGCACCGAGTCGATCCTGCTCGCGATGAAGACCTATCGCGACCAGGCCCGAGCCGAGCGTGGGATCACCCGGCCCAACGTCGTCGCGCCAGCCAGCGCGCACGTGGCCTTCGACAAGGCCGCCCAGTACTTCGGCATCGATCTGCGCAAGACCGCGCTGGCCAGCGACCTGCGGGCCGACGTCGGGGCGATGAAGCGGGCCGTCGACCGCAACACGATCTGCATGATCGGCTCCGCGCCCGGGTTCCCCTATGGGCTCATCGATCCGATCGAGGAGCTGTCCGAGTTTGCACGAAAGCAAAAGATCGGCTTTCACACCGACGCATGCCTGGGCGGGTTCGTGCTGCCCTGGGCGCGCGAGCTCGGCTATCGGGTGCCCGAGTTCGACTTTCGTTTGCCTGGCGTCACGTCGATCTCCGCGGATCCGCACAAGTACGGCTACGCGGCCAAGGGCGTGTCGGTGGTGCTCTATCGCAACAAGCAATTGCGCAAGCACCAATGGTTCACGATCACCAATTGGCCGGGCGGCATGTACTTCTCGCCGACGATCGCGGGCAGTCGCCCCGGTGGGCTGAGCGCGGCCTGCTGGGCGGCGATGATGTCGATCGGGCGCGAGGGGTATCGTGACGCGACGGCGCGGCTCCTCGACGCGGCCAAGCAGTTCCGCGCGGCGATCGAGAGCGTCCCCGAGCTCGAGGTCATCGGCGATCCGCTCTGGGTGATCGCGTTTCGCTCGAACCACGAGGCGATCGACATCTATCGGGTGCTCGACGCGATGACCAAGCGGCACTGGAACCTCAACGGCCTGCATCGGCCAGCTTGCGTGCACATCGCGATGACGCTGCGGCACACGCAAGCGGGCGTGGCCGAGCGTTTTGCTCAGGATCTGCGCGAGGCAGTCGAGCACGTGCGGCAGCACCCGAGCGAGGAAGGTGGGATGGCGCCGGTCTACGGGCTCGCGGCGACGATCCCCGCGCGCGGGGCCGTCAGCGATCTTTTGGGCCTCTACCTCGACGCGCTCTACGACGTGTGATCCGAGCTAGCGAGATCAGGTCCCGTCGAAGCGATAATGAGCCATGTCCAAGTGGAGGTGGCTCTTGTGCAGGCTGTCGCCCGCTGGCGTGATCACGACCGAGAACACCCCCTCGTCGTAGAGCCGATCCGCCAGCGCGCGCAGGAATTGCCCCTCGGCGCCCTCGTCGAAGTAGTCCTTGCCGATCGTGATCGTGTCGCCGTTGTCGAGCTCGAAGCTCTTGATGTCGATCGCGTTGGCGTAGCTGTGCTCGCTGACCCAGCCGTCGTAGAGCGCCATCTCGCGGCAGTTGTAGGTGCCGACGTGGCTGATCCTCTCGACCTCGTGGCCGAGGTGGGCGCGGGCCTCCTCTTGCAAGATCAGCTCGAACTCGGCCATCGCCAGCGCCAGCGGGCAGGCCATCTTGGGGCTCGAGCCGTAGCGGATCTTGCCGGGGCCGGACTTGTAGCGGACCACCTGCGGCGCGCCGCACGGGAAGGTCTTGCTGCGGTTGAGGTGGACGTCGATGCTCGATCGCTCGAACACGACCCCCGAGTTGTCGAGCCGGTGCTCGCACGCGACGATCTCGTCGGGCGGGCGCATGATCTCGGGGTCCTCGGGCAGATCGAGGCGCAGCGCGGTGATCAGCCAGGCAGGGAAGGTGCTCAGCAGCGGCGCCACGGATCCCAGGGTAACGCGGCGAGCCGGGCCGCGTCAGGCTGCCTGACAGCGCTGCTCGGCGGCGGCGAGCAGCTGCTCGACGACGGACTCGCGGATGCTCGAGCGCTCTGGCGCGGGCAGGATGCCGAGCGAGGCCGACCCCTCGGCGAGGCTCGTGCTTGCGCTCGCCCGCTTCGCCTCGAAGAAGTGAGCGCGAACCGAGCCTGCATACTCGGGGTGGGCCGCGAGCAGCCACTCGAGCATTCGAAACGCCAAGATCGCGTGGTTGGCCTCGTCGTGGACGACCGCCTGCCAGTAGCGCTGCAATGCAGGTTGGGCACGGACCTCGGCTCGAGCGAGCGCGTGGGCGGCTTCGCGGGCGGCCGCCGTTTCACCGATGCACCCGTCGAGGACCAGCTCTCGTGTGAACGTCTCGAGGTCTTCGAGCGGGGGCACGCTCGGCATCGCTGCCAGGCTCGCGTGACGGCCGTCGAGGCTGGTCGCAGCCGCGAGCGCGAGCCGGGCGTGCTCGGCCTCTTCGAGCGCGGCCTCGTGCAGCGCGGTGATCAGCTCGGCCGGTGCATCGGCGCGCACGAGAAAAGCGGCGATCTGCTCGAACGCAGCAACGGACGCCTGCTCGAAGCGAGCGAGCTCGCGGTAGGCATCGGCAGCTCGGCTGCGATCCTCGTCAGGGCGCGCGGGATCCTCGACCGTGAGCGTCGGGAGCACAGGGACGCCGCGCAGACGCAGTGGTCGTCCGGGGACCACGCCCGAGCCGCTCGCGGTCACGAGGTGGCAGCACTGATCGCCCACTACCTCGCTGCACAGCACCACGTGGTCGTAGCAATCGTCGATGCAGAGCGCGTCCGGGACACCGCACGAGCCGATCGGGCAGACGTAGAGGATCGACTCCGCACACTCGAGATCACAGGCCGCACAGGTGCCGTCGGGCAGCTTGGGCACGCAGCCGACCTGCATGTAGTCGAGCACGTCGGGGTGGGACTCGTAGTTCTCCGGACTGCACATTGCCTCCGGATTTGGAGCCTCGGTCTCGTCGCCGCTGGCGTCGGCGCTTTCGGTGGCATCGTCCGCGTCATCCGCATCATCCGCATCATCGGCCACGTCGTTCGGCTTGTTGGGCCCACACGCGCCGAGCAACGCGAGCGCGGCCCCGAGGCCCATGCTCGCAGC
>CBFGLP010001300.1:0-4208 GCA_965649595.1 uncultured Myxococcales bacterium
TCCGCGGCCTTTCCCGATTGAGGTTGGTCCTTCGAGCCAAGGCCAGCTCAGCCCAACTGACCTCCGCTATCTGTCGGTCGGCCTTCGGCTGTCCTGCTCGACCGCATGGCCGAGAAACACGAAGAGGCCGGCGAATGCCGACCTCTTCGTGCAATGTGGACGGTTTAGAGCCGTCCGCTTCAACCTCAGCCGGCCGACGCCGAGCCAGCGAAGTTGGCCGTAAAGTTGGCACCGACCTCGGCGGCCTTGGCCGGGATCTCGGTGACCTTGGTCTTGGCGTCCTCGACCTGCACGAGGATCTGGTCCTTGAGCGCGGTGACCTCTTGGATCTGCGCCGCGATCTCGGCCTTCTTCTCACCCATCGCAACCTTGGCCTTGGCCTCGAGGCTGGCGATCAGCTTGGTCGAGAGCGTGACCGCGTCGGTGCCGATCTTGATGATGTTCTCGGTCGCGAGCTTGACGCGATCGGGCGTGGTCTCGATGCCGACCTTGATGTCCTTGAGGCCCTGGATGGTCGCAATCAGCTCGGCCTTGGCCTCCTCGGCGATCGAGAGGTCGGCGCTGAGCTGAATCTCCGCGCCCGCCTCGGTCACCGCGAAGTTGGCCTTGACCATGCCTTTGAAGTCCTCGAGCGAGAGGTTGTATTTAGCCGGGATGGTCTCGAGCTCGGCCATCAGCTTCTCGGCGTCGTCGATCGGCTTGAGCACGCCATCGACCTCGGCCTGGATTCGATCGGGGATCGCCTTGAGCTCCTCGAGCGGGTCGCCGGCCTCGTCGCCCGGGTTCTCGGTCTTCTCGCCCTTGTCTTTCTTTTCACACCCGCCTGCCACGAGCGGCAGCGCGAGCACGGTCAACACGAGAGTGGTCTGAATTCGTCGAAGCAACATTTGTTTGTGGTCTCGCACGCGAAGGGGGATTGGTCTTCGTCAGCCCCGGTGGGGGCTGACGTGGTCTTCGTCAGCCCGATGGGGCTGATTTTGGCACTGGCTCGATCCATGGCGGCTCGAACTGGCGCCATTTGCCAGGCTGCGCGGGTCCCGTCAAGGCTGCGCTCGAATCACACCCCTTCGGATGATGTGCGGATACGAGTATGGCGATTCTGACCCCTCTCGAATTCGAGCATCGTCGGGTCAGAGGTCATCCGCGTGGTCGGCCGTGGCTCGGTCAGGACCTGGGATTGGAAGGTGACGGGTCGCGTGGTAGCGTGCCCGCATGCGCGTGATGGTCGACCGAGAGCTGTGCGAGGCCAACGGTGTATGCACGCGGATCGCCGGCGAGGTTTTCCAGCTCGGCGACGATGATCGACTGCGCGTCGAGGTGGATGAGCTCCCCGCCACGCAGGAGACGGCCGTACGAGCGGCCGTGCGAGGGTGCCCGCGGCAGGCGCTGAAGATCATCGAGTCGTGACGCTACGCCGAGCGCGACGTGATCCGGCCGCGCGGCGCCCTACTCCAAGGCGGGCTCGCTCGGCCGCTCGGCTGGGGGTGGATACCAGCGCTGGGCTGCGAGCACGGCGTCGTGCGTGGTCATCCAGAAGTGGTCCTCCCCTACCCGCTCGCGCAGGCCCGAGCGCCGCATCATGTCGCGGACGGGGCCTTTGACCGCGGCGAAGAACAGGCCGACCCCCCGCTCGCGCAGCTCGTCGTGGATCTCGCTCAGCGCCTGCTCGGCGGAGCTGTCGAGTCGGTTGATCGCGCTGGCGTCGATCACGATCGCGCGCAGCTGATCCCCTCGTTGCTCGGCCTCGCTCAGTAGTCGATCGATCGTCCGCTCGAGGAAGTCGACGTTGCCGAAGTAGAACTGCGCGTCGATCCGTACGACCAGCACGCCCTCGGGCGGGACCGCGTCGGGGAAGCGCGAGAGGTTGCGATAGATCTCGGTGCCCGGCAGGCGGCCGAGCAGGGCCGTGTGTGGGCGCGTGGCTCGGATCACGAACGCGGCCAGCGAGGCCGCCACGCCAACCAAGATGCCCTCGACGATGCCGATCGTCAGGGTCGCCACGAAGGTCAGGGCCAGCATCGCTAGCTCGACCCGCTCGATCGTCCACAGCCGCTTCACCATCGCGACGTCGATCAGCCCGAACACCGCCGACATGATGATCGCGGCGAGCACCGCCTTGGGCAGGTAGAAGAAGAGCGGCGTCAGCAAGAGCAGGGTCAGGATCACGACCAGCGCGGTGACGATCCCAGCCAAGCCCGTGCGCGCGCCGGCCTGCATGTTGACGGCCGTGCGCGAGAAGCCGCCCGCGATCGGGTAGCCCCGCACGAAGCTGCCCAGCAAGTTGGCCATGCCGAGCCCGACGAGCTCGCGGTTGGCCTCGACGCGGGGCCGTCCTCCCCCGGCCTCGCGTCGGGTGTCCTTGCTGGCGACCGCCTTGGCGACCGAGATGGCCTCCATGAACGAGAGGAACGCGATCGCCAGCGCGCTGCCGGCCAGACCCTCGACCGCGGACCACTCGAACGCAGGCAGGGCAGGACGCGGGAGCCCGCGCGGGACCTCGCCGACGATCGCTACGCCACGCTCGTGCAGACCGAAGCCCCACACGACGAGCGTGCCGAGCACGACGACCGCGAGCGCGCGCGGGAACCCGGGCTTCCAGCGCTGCATGACCAACAAGAGCACGATCGCGCTCGCGCCAACCGCCAGCGTCGGCAGCGAGACAGCGTCGATCTCCCGGGCCGCGGCGATCAGCACCTCGTGGGGTTTGGTCGCGTTGGCGAGCGAGAGTCCGAGCAGGTGCTGAAGCTGCGAGAGCCCGATCACCAGCGCCGCGGCGGACGTGAACCCGCTGATCACCGGCCGTGAGAGGAAGTTGACCAGAAACCCGAGCCGAACCAGACCCATGCCGATCTGGATCAACCCGACCATCGCCGCGAGCAGGATCGCGTAGGCGATGTATTGCTCGGTGCCCGCGCTGGCGAGCGCGCCCACGCCCACCGCGACGACCAGCGAGTCCATCGCGACCGGCCCGACCGCGAGCTGGCGGGAGCTCCCGAACACTGCATAGGCGATCAGCGGGATGCTCGCCGCGTAGAGGCCGTGGATCGGCGGCAGCCCGGCGAGCAGCGCGTAGGCCATCGCCTGGGGGATCAGCATCACCGCGGTGGTCAGTCCCGCGCCGAGATCGGAGGGGAGATCCTCGCGGCGGTAGCTGGGCAGCCAGCGGAGGATCGGCAGCCACTCGCGGGCGATCCGAGCGAGCGCTCCTGGGCTTTGACCCGACCTCGCCTGCTGACGCGGCGGCAGGACCTCCTCGACGCTGGTGCTGGTGCTCGGCATGGGTGGGCTCCTCGACATGAAATTGCGTTTGCAGGCGCCGAGCCAAGCGCAGAGGCTCACCCGAGGTCGCGGCTCGGTGGCCCTGACCTGGTCCGATGCAAGTCGTTGCAACCTCCTGCAACCAACGCGACGTCCATGAGCCAACGCAACTCCGACCCGACCGAGGGCGCCACGTCGACTATCCCCTCAGCCCCGGGGGGGCTGACCAACTTCCACGGGATCATCACGCGCTCGCCTCAGATGCTGCGCCTGTTCGAGCTGATGCGCCGGGTCGCTCGCAGCGACGCCAACATCTTGATCCGCGGTGAGAGTGGCACGGGCAAGGAGCTGGTCGCCGCCGCGATCCACCAGCTCTCGCGGCGTCGCAACAAGCCCTTTCGGCCGATCAACTGCGCCACGCTGACGCCCGAGCTGGCCGCCTCGGAGCTGTTCGGTCACGTGCGCGGGGCGTTCACCGGAGCGATCCGCGAGCGTGAGGGGTTGTTCGCCTCGGCCAACGGCGGGACCGTGTTCCTCGACGAGGTCGCCGAGCTCGGACCGGAGATCCAAGCTCGCCTGCTGCGGGTGCTGCAAGAGCGGGACTTCGTGCCGGTCGGCGGGACCGAGCCGATCCGCGTCGACGTGCGCCTGCTCGCCGCGACCAACAAGAGCCTGCGCGAGGAGGTCGAGCTCGGGCGCTTTCGCGAGGATCTGATGTACCGCATCCGCGTGGTCCCGCTGTTCTTGCCGCCGCTTGTCGAGCGCGAGGGCGACGTCGAGGCGCTGATGTGGCACTTCATCGACGAGTTGAATGAACGGGCCGAGATCGCCGAAGCAGCCAGCTCGAACGATGAGCTCGACGACGAGCCCTGGCGGCGGATCTCGACGATCACCCCGGACGCGCACGCGCGCTTGCTCGCCTATCAGTGGCCGGGCAACGTCCGCGAGCT
>CBFGLP010001301.1:0-5790 GCA_965649595.1 uncultured Myxococcales bacterium
TAGCTGTTGAGCTTGAGCTCGTAGCCGGGCCGCAGGCCGCCCTCGGGATCGACCGCCATCACCACGGTAGCGATGTCACCGTCGTAGGTGACCTTCCAATGGCGATAACGAGCGGGGTCGGCTTGGAACTCGACCCGCGGAGCAGCGAGCTGCGATGCACCGGGTACATCCATGACGCGGAAAAAATAGCAGGATGCCGGACCACCCAGACGTCATGGCAGCGTGTGTCGTCGCACTGGATTACGCTGAATTCGTGTGACGACGCACGGTTAGCTAGCGATTCTCGCATGCCGAGCCCTGCGCGTCGCGAGGCATTGTGCGAATCGAAGTGACTGCATGCTCTCGTCGACTCGCAAGCCCACGAGAGCGTGCGTCGACCAACGATGGATCGAGCACGAAGCTCGACGCGCACGTGAGCGAGTCCATGCGGGTGCGCGTCGACGGACGCTCGCATGCATGCTGCACGCGAGCCGACTACTCGGCCGCGTCTTCGTCGATCATCCGAAGGTGCGTGCCCGAGTCGATCAGCTCGGCGCCGCTCATCGACTCGAACGCGAACTCGAGCTCGTCAGCGTCGTGCTCCGCCTCCGCGCCCTCGGGCGCGTCGAAGAACTCGCGGCAGGCTTGGTAGAAGGGCTCGGCGACGACCAACGAAGAGTGCCCACCGGGGAGCATCACGTAGTCGCGGGCCGCTACTCCATCGATCGGACCGGGCGGCGGACAAAAAGCATCCGAGGCGGCGTGGATCTGTCGCAGGCGAGCTCCGGTGGGCACGGGCGCGGCCAGCAGATCCTCGAGGAAGGGCGAGCCGGGCAGCACCTGCCAGACCGAGGGGCTCACGGCGCCGACCGTGGCCACGCCCGCGAGCCCGACCCAGGTGCCGCGCAGCGGCGAGCCCATCATGACGAGCCGCCGGATGTAGCTGTGGCCCTGCAGGAACTTGAGCGCGTGCAGCCCGATCAACCCGCCCATGCTGTAGCCGACCATGTCGACGCGCGGGACGTCGAGGCGCTCGCAGATGCCTCGCAGATGCGAGGTCAAATCTTCGGCCGAGCGGCGGATCGACGCGAGATTGAAGGTGCCGTACGCGTAGCTGAATACGACCCGGCCGTCGCGTTGGAATCGGCGGGTCAGCGGCTGCATCGTGCCGCGGGTGCCTAGAAATCCGTGCACGAGGATCACTGGAGGCACGTCGTGGCGGGTCCACGACATGTCACCGGTGACATGGTTGCCCTGGACGAGATGACGGGCGTAGTCGTATCCGTGAGCGACAGTCTCGACCGCTCCTCGAACACGGTTCCTGAGTCGTCCGCCAAGACTCATCCACCGGCGAGTCTACACCCGAACTCCGGGCCTTCGGCCAATTTTCGATCGTTCCAGGGGTGGGCGAATCCGCAGATCAAACCGTGCAGCCGATTTTGCACAGCTCGATCGTGGACCAAATGCGCGTAGACGCTTGAATCACCCCATTAGTGAATGTGCGCATTTCGCATGGCGCAATTCGTTGCACCCCGAGACCGCGGCGATCGCCCGCAGCAGGCGCCCGGCGACGCTCGCGGTCGACCGAGTCGAGCGGAGCGCCGACTAGTGCCGATCAATGCCGACTAGTACCTGACGACGTTGTGCTTGCGCAGCTCGATGACCGCACGCGTCAGCACCACGTCATCGGTGGCTAGGCGATCGAGGATCTTTGGCCAGTCGAAGCCCTCGACGATCGCTTGCACGATGTCGAGCTGCTCCGGCGGCAGCTGGCGCCATGGCTTGGGCGAGGGCCGGATCAGCTCGATCCGCACCTTGGGCACGGAGAAGCGCTCGGCGAGGTGGGCGAGCTCGTCTTGCAGACGAGCGGCCTCCATCAAGATGTGCTCGAGCGAGACCGCGAGCTCGTCGCCCTCCGGCGCGTCGACGGTCGCGTTGTCGAGCTCGAAGGTGCCTTCGGCCCAGCCCATCATCCGCAGCAGCGCCTTCTCGGCCGGCAGGCCCTCGCTGCCTTGGATGCGCGCGTAATAGACCCGACCCTGGCGAAGATAGAGCTCGCCGGTCGAGGTCCCGCGCACGCGCAGCATCCCGGTCTTGCGGCTGGTCGCGAGCCACTGAAGCACGTCGGCCAGCGGGATGTCCTGGATGCTGCCCGACATCGAGCGACCAGCACCAGAGTCCTGGGCGCCGTGCTTCTTCTGCTTGCTGACCTGGCTGGCCGGGAGCAGGTCGAGGCGCAGCAGGTTGGCGCCGATCGTGATCCGATCACCGGGTCGCAGGCGGTGCTGGCGAACGCTGCGACCGTTGACTAGCGTGCCGTTGCGCGAGCCCAGGTCGCGCAACCAGAGCGCTCCACGAGCCGCATAGATGCGGGCGTGCTTGCGCGACACCGTGTCGTCGGCGAGCACGAGGTCGGCATCGCTGCTGCGACCAGCGACCCAGCTGTCATCCTCGGGTCCCAGCGGAAACACCTCGCCAGGCTTGGCCCCCGCGACGCAGGTCAAGGCGGGGATCTCGGACGGGCTCGGGGGCATCGGCCCGAACCTACCGCAGGCCGGGCCCGGCGCTGAGTCAAAAGGTGATCGGGATCGTTTGCCGAGCTCCGCAGCGATTTCGCCTGGGTGCAACTAGGGGTGAGCAAACACACCGTAAAGCGTGCGAAGACGCCCTAAAACGTAGTTCAGAACAATGATGGGCTGGTGCAATTGGCGTGGATCCACCCCCCCACCACGCACCTCCCCGCGTGCCACCAAACGAGGGCGGATGGATCGCCTGGGCTTGTCCACCACGTCCGCACGCGGAACACTCTCGGTGTGGCGACCCGCAAGATCTTTTTGTCGAGCGTGCTGCTCGGCTTGTTGGCGATGACTGGTTGCGCCAACCGTAAAGAGCAGCAGCAGGCCCAGACCCAAGCGCCGACCTACGCGCCGCGATCTCAGACCGCGTACTACCAGCGCAACTACAACGAGGGTGATCTGCCGCCTGCCGATCTCGCGTGGGGTGACGTCGCGGTTCAGCAGCAGGTCTACGCCGAGCCGGTCAACGAGTATCCGGCCGAGATGCTCGGCTACGAGACGCTCACCGACGGAGAGCAGATCGTCGTCGTCACCTACGTCCACGTGTACCCGGATCCGATCGAGACCTATCCGCGGGTCTACTGGGCGGGTCGCTGGTACTACAACGTCAACGGCGTGTTCGTGTTCTGGGATCCCTTCTGGGGCAGCTGGTCGTACTACTACGGACCGCCCGCGCCGCTGGTCGTCGCGTGGAACTACCACTACCCGTGGGTCGCGTACTCATGGGGCGTCGGTTACTATGGGCCCGGTTGGTATTGGGGCGGCGTCGGTTACTACGGCTGGCATGCCTATGGGCGGCCGCCGAGTGGTTGGCGTCCCTCGCATGGTCCCAACGCCGATCCCGGTGGACCGACCGGAGGCGGTCCCTCGCACCCGCCGAACAATCCGCCGCAAGGTGGCGGCAACACGGGCGTCGACGCGGCTGGTAATCGGCCGATCGATCCGCCCAACACGTCCGGTGGTGCGGTGAACGGTGGGGTCGATGCCGTGGCCACGCCGGGTCCGGGCACCAAGCCGCCGCGCGCGGGCATCGACGCTGCGGGAGGCACCGATGTCGACGCGCCGAACAAGCCGGGTCGCGCGGGCACCAAGCCCACGGTCGCGGCCGGAGGCACCGACATCGCCCCGGGTCGTGCACCAATCGAGGCGACGCCCGCGGTCGGTGTCGGAGGCACCGACGTGAGCGCTGCGCCCAAGCCTGGTCGTGCGCCGGTCACCGACGCACGCCGGATCGAGCCCAGCAAGCCGCCGCGTGCTCCCGTGGCTCGGGCCACGACGCCTCGGGGCGAGGTCGCCAGCCCGCCACCGCGCGCTCGGGTGCCCGACGTGATCGTGCACGATGCCTCGGGTCCGACCCGGCCGACCTACGCTCCGCCCTCGGCTCGTCGGGCTCCGACCGCCACCGTCACGCGTCGGGCTCCGAGCAGCTCGACGAGCGTGGGCACCAACCCGAACCCGCGTGCTCCGTCCACGGCCGCGCCCGCGCGTGCGCCCAGCCGCTCGCCCTCCACGTCGACCTCGAGCGGTCCGACCTATCGGACCTACACGCCGTCGCGCTCGTCGAGCCCGACTCGCTCGTCCAGTCCGGGTGCGAGCCCGAGCCGGTCGTACACGCCGTCGCGCTCGTCGAGCCCGAGCCGCTCGTACTCGCCGAGCCCCTCGCGTTCGTCGGGCGGCGGCAGCCCCTCGCGGGCGCCGAGCCGGGCTCGCTGAGGTCGACCCACGTAGTCAGCCCTCCGAGGGCTGAGCCACGTAGTCAGCCCTGCGGGGCATGCAGAGAGAGCCGGTCCAGTTGGACCGGCTCTCTCGCTTGGTTCGCCGGCGCTCAGCCGAGCACTCGTTGGAGCACCGCCGCCGCAGCCCAGACCAGCATCGCGAGGTTGCCAGCCGCCGCGCCGAGCACCACGAAGCGCAGGCACTCGTCGGGGTTGCCCGCGTCCGCGGAGCCGAGCAGGCGCAGCGCAAACACGAGCGGGATCGCGGGCACGACAACCAGCAGCGTCAGCGCCCAGGTCGGCAGCCCGGGCACCACCAACCATCCGAACGCGATCGCCAGGGCCGTCAGCTCGAGCGCGTGACGGCGGGCGTTGAACTGATCGCGCCGGACCGGGTAGCTGCGCTTGCTCGCCCGCTTGTCGGCCAGGTAGTCGGGCAGCGAGGTCAGCACGTTGCCGACCCACGCGAGCAGGAAGCAAGGCAAGAGCCCCAACCAAGGCAGGTCCGCGAACGAGCCCGCTTGCGCGTACCAGCCGATCACCGGCAGCACGACGCCGACGCCGAGGCCCTGCAGGATCTCGCCGTGCCCACGATAAGAGAGCCGCAGCGGCGAGAAGCTGTAGGCCCACAAGAGCAGCGCGCCCGCAATCACCAAGACCGGCAGCCACACGCGTCCGTGCACGAGCGCCGACCCGATGGCCACGGCTAGCTGGAGGGCCAGCATCAGCCAGGCCGCGCGGCGCAGGGCCTCGGGCGTCAGCTTGCCCTCTTGGATCACCCGCGACCCACCGGAGACGATCGAAGGTCGCGGGTGCAGCTCGTCGGCGTCCCGATCGGCGACGTCGTTGGCGAACACGATGAAGAGCTGATCGAGCACGCCGATCAGCTGAACCAGACCGAAGAGCGACCACGACCACGATCCCGTCGCCGCGTAGGCCAGCGCCTGCCCGAGCACGAGCGGTACCGCGACGTTGGCCGCTGCCAAGGGTCGCGCTGCTTGCAGCCAGGCGGTCAGCCTCGCCATGGTCATCAGGCTAGAGCGGCGACGCGCGCTTGTCATTGGCCGCACGCTGGGTTACCCCTCCCGTCCGATCGCTCCCTCCCGGTCGGTCGCCCGCTCGTGACCTCACGCCCGCCAAGCCTGCTCGATCGCCGGCTGCTGCTCTTCACCGGCAAGGGTGGGGTGGGCAAGACCACCTGCGTGGCGGCGCTGGCGATCGAGGCCGCTCGTCGAGGTCGGCGTCCGCTCGTGGTCGAGCTCGGGCACCGGGCCTCGATGGAGGGCGTGTTCGGGGTCGACCACATCGGCTATGAGCCGCGCCAGGTCGGCCGTGGCGACTACTCGAACGTTTGGGCGATGAACCTCGACTTCGAGTCGGCCCTCGAGGAGTACTTCGTCGAGCACATCCCGGTGAAGCGGGTCGCGCGCACGATCATGCGCAACAAGACCCTGCAGAAGTTCTTCGACGCGGCGCCCTCGGTCGCCGAAGTAGCGATCCTCAACAAGCTCAGCGCGCTC
>CBFGLP010001302.1:0-19107 GCA_965649595.1 uncultured Myxococcales bacterium
ATCGGCGCCCGCTCGCGCTGCGATCCGAGTAGCTCCCAAGCGACCATCGCTGCCCGCGGTGGGAGCCCCCGAGCGAGCCGCTGCTCGACCGCCGCGGCGAGCTGGGGATCGCGGAGCTCCAGGCACGCGCGCAGCAGGCTCTCGAGCACGCGCAGATCTTCTTCGTGCTCGATCGCGTGGATCAACGCAGCGATCGCGGCGGACGAGCCAGCCCGACCGAGCGCCCGAGCCCACTCGACCCGCACGCCCCAGAAGGGCTCGGCCTTCCAGCGCTGCTGGATCGCCCGACAGCCGGACGGCCTGCCCTGCTTGGCCAGCTCCCGACCGGCCAGGATCCGCCCGATCGCGTCCTCGGCCTCGCGCAGCTGGGCCTCGAGCCGAGCGCTGCCGGGATCGAAGTCGAGCTTGATCAGCACCTCGAAGTCCGGGTCGACGCGGACCATGTCCGGCTCGCCGCCCATCTCGATCGCGAAGCTATGGCGATCGCGCTCGACCTCGACCTTGCGCCGATGCGTCACGCCCTCGCGCGTCCACGCGAGCGTCAGCGGGAAGCTGAACGCCCCAATCCCGGCCTTCTCGTCGACCTGCGTCTGCTTGACCGAGAACACGCCCTGGCCGGCGTCCGCGTCCCACTCGAACTCGACCTCGAGCGCAGGGTAGCCGGGGCTGTGGATCCATTGATCGAAGAAGCGACCGAGCGAGCGGCCGCTGACCCGCTCGAGCACCCGACGAAAGTCGTCGGTCTCGACCAACCCGCCAGCGTACTCGTGCAGATAGGTGCGCACGCCCTCCCAGAACACCTCGTCGCCGAGCTGGCAGCGGAGCGTGTGCAGCCGGACCGCACCGCCGGGGTAGAGGTGCATGTCGTAGAGCTCCATCGAGCTGTGGAAGCGACGGGTCACCAGCGGCCGCTTGTAGCGAGTGTCGGCCTCCTGGAAGTACGAGTGAGCGCAGAGCCACAGCTCGTAGAGCTGCTCGTCACGGCCGAGCGCGTGCTCGAACCAGCAGATCTCCATGTAGGTCGCCCAGCTCTCCTTTAGCCAGGCGTGGGCGTAGTCGCGGCAGACGACGAGGTCGCCGAACCAGCTGTGCGCCATCTCGTGGACGTTGATCTGGTCGACCAACCGGCCCCACTCGCCAGCGAGCGGCTCGTTCAACAGGAACTGATCGTCCCAGCTGACCAGCGAGATGTTCTCCATCGCGCCGCCGACCTGCGGCAGGGCGACTTGGTAATACTTCGGGAACGGGAAGGGCGAGCCGAGCTTGGCCGTCATCCAGCGCATGATCTCGGCGGTCCCGCCGAAGCTGCGCGAGAGGTGGCTGGCGTCGTGCTGGCGGCTGGCAAAGTAGGCCAGCGCGACCCCGTCACACTCACCGTCCTCGAGCCGCACGAACTCGCCGATCGCGAAGCAGGTCAGGTAGCTCGGGCAGCGCTGGTCGAGCTGCCAGTGCGCGGTCTTGCTGCCGTCGTCGTGGATGTCCTCGCTCCGGCACAGCCCGTTGGCGAGGATCGTCAGCTCGGCCGGCGCGCGCAGGTGAAAGCTCAAGGTCGGGCGGACCGAGGGCAGATCGATGGTCGGCAACCAGTGGCGGGCGCGCTCGGTCTCGTGATCGGTGATCACGTAGCGCGGCGCGTCGGAGCCACACCAGCAGCCGAAGTAGAGGCCCGCGACCGGCTCGACCGCCTCGTAGCGGATCGCCAGCCGACGGGTCTGATCGCGCTCGGCCCCGCGCTGCCAGGTGATCCGCAGCGTGCGTCCGTCGTAGCGCCAGTGGATCAGGTTCTCGTCGAGGTCGATGACCTCGTGCACGCGCAGATCGACGCCGTGCAGCCGGAGCGTGCGTGCGCCCGAGCGCCGCCAGGTCAGCGTGTGCGTGACCGTGCCCGCGACTCGCCGGCCGTCGAGGTCGACGCGCAGATCGATGTCGAGGTGGGTCGGCTCGATCTCGAGATCCGGCGGGTAATGGGCGTCGGCGCCGGGTAAGGTGAACTCGCTGCCTGCGCGGCGGCGATGGTCTAGACAGGCGAAGCAGTGCCGGCCGTGGTCGTCTTGCAGGCGATCGTGCATGACTGAGCGCAATCGGGATGAGCGTACCCGATTGCCGCCCGGCCGATCGGCCTCACTCGCGTCCCGCGAGATCGAGCACCGCCTGAGCGAGCAGCGCGACCCCGAAGCCGGTCCCGCGGTCCTTGGGGCACGAGGGCCCGGCCAGGTCGATGTGGGCCCAGGCGACCTCGCAGCCGTCGAGGTGGTTGTAGACGAACTGCGCGGCGCAGGCCGACTGCGCGTTGTTGCGGTTGTGTACGGAGTTGCACATGTCGGCGATCACGCTCGAGAACTCCTGCTTGTAGAGCTCGGGCGCGAAGGGCAGCGGGTGCACGAGGTCGCCGCTGCGCCGACCAGCGTCGATCAGCAAGTGCTCGAGCTCGTCTCGATTGCTGACGATCGCGGCGTGGACCAATCCGGTCGAGACGAGCTGCGCGCCGGTCAGGGTCGCGGCATCGATGATCGTATCGGCCCCGATCACCCGCGCCGCGAAGCTGACCCCGTCGGCGAGCAGCAGCCGGCCTTCGGCGTCGGTGTTGTTGATCTCGACGGTCTTGCCCGAGTGCAGGGTCAGCACGTCGTCGGGCTTGTAGGCGCGCGGCCCGATCGCGTTCTCGGCCACGCACAGGACCAGCGAGACCGCGTGGTGACAGCGGGCGTGGACCAGCACCCGGAACGCCCCGAGCACCGCCGCTGCCCCGCCCATGTCGCCCTTCATGCCCTCCATGAAGCCGCGCATCTTGATGTGGAGGCCGCCGGTGTCGTAGCAGACGCCCTTGCCGACCAGCGCGACGTGGCGTCCGCTCGGGTGGTCGGGCGTGTAGTGGGCGACCAGCAGGCGTGGTGGCGCCTCGGCACAGCGACCGACCGCATGGATCCCGCCGAGCCCGCGCGCGAGCAGCTCGTCACCGACGATCTCCTCGACCGTCACCCGCTCGAGTTGCTCGAGCCACGCCCGCGCGCGGCGAGACAGCGCGTCTGGATCGAGCTCGGAGGGCGGCGTGTCGACCAGCTCCGCGCAGTCCCGCACCGCCGCGACCGTCGGCAAGGTGTTGTGCGGGGGCTTGAGCACGTTCGCGTCTCGATCGATCGCTAGCAGCTGGATCCGCCGCGACTCGGGCGGCTGGCTCTTGCCGCTGTACTGTGGGAAGCAGCGCGCGATCGCGACGGCCTGCGGGAGCACGTGCTCGGCCTCGTCGGCGACCAAGATGATCGCCAGCTTGCCCTTGCCGCGGCTGACCTGCGCGACCACCCGGCGCACGCACTCGGCTCGACTCGGGGCGTTGTAGCGCGAGAGTCGATCCGGCAGCACGCCCACGGCCAGCGTCCGGGGCTCGCGGCCGGTCAAGGTCGTCGCCGCGGCCCCGAGATCGCCCGGCTTGAGCTCGCGCGCCAGCTCGTGCAGGAGCTCGTCGTTCTTCTTGCCGAGCAGCGGCGGAAGCCGGTTCTTCTCGAATGCGGCCGCCGGGGCAATCACCATCACGGTCTTGGCCCCCTTGAGTAGCGTCTTGAGGGAGCTTGCGAATCCGATCGTCGACACTGTTCGCGATTATGCCGAAAAACCATGGCAGTGGATCGCCAAGTCGGTCCCCCTGCCCGCTCTCGACTGCGCCGCGCCGAGCTGCCCCGAGGCTTTCTCCGGCAGCTTGGGCGGTGACCGATTCGGTGCAGTGCAATCGTGTTCACGGTGGCTCGGCTCGACCCGATCACCGCGAACTATAGTTGACAAATCGTTGCCTACACCCAGATGCTAGGCGCGCACCAGCCCGATCGGATGCCACGGCTGAAGGGCTCGGTGCTGATGAGTTGGTCCCCCGGGACTCGGTTGGCATCGACAGCCCGCATCCGCGCCCTCCCCCTGCTCGCGCCCATGCTCTCTCTTCGCTCGCTCCCGATCGCCCTCGCGCTCACGCTGCTCGGCTTGCCGACCGCCGCCTTCGCTGGCCAGCCGCCCGAAGGCGAAGGAGCAGAGGCGATCACGGAGGGCGCCCCCGAACAAGAGCCTGCCGTCGCACCAGCAGAGCCCGCGCCAGATCAGCCCGCTGCCGAGCCCGCACCCGAAGAGCCCGAGGCTGCCCCCGAGGTCGAGCTGCCCGAGCAGCCGGAGTCGGAGGGCCACGAAGCCCGCGATCCGGAAGAAAAGATCCAGATCCCGGTCGACATCGGCGACCGCCACAGCATCACCTACACCAGCTTGCTCGCGCCGCGGGCCAACCCGCTCGGCCTCGAGGAGCGGCTGTGGATCGGCTACCAATACCGGCTCTACGACAAGACCGGCGACGTGTTCCGGGGCAGCAACATCGGCATCTTCTTGCGGCCGATCCTCAGCCCCGCGATCGGCCTGTTCGGACCGACGCTACAGATCCAGCCGCTCGCGGTCCTGCGCCTGCGCGCGACTTGGTCGATGGTCGGGTGGTTCGGAACCTTCGACTACATGCAGTCCTACCAGTCGCCCTACGACGACTTCTCGGACTCGCGCCTCGACGAGCAATCGATCGCTGGCCAGAACTACGCCACCTGGGGCCACCAGACCGAGCTCGAGCTGCTCTTGCAGCTGCGCTTCAAGCAGGTCGCGCTGCGCAACACCTTGACCGCCAACTACAACGACATGCGGCTGCGCGGTGACGACGATGTCTATTACGACATCCGCATCGACGCGCTGGTGCCGAATCGCGGGTGGGTGATCAACAACGAGACCGACCTGATCTGGCTGCAGGATCTAAAGGGTCCGCGCCACGCGTCGATCATCGCGGGCGTGCGCACGACCGTGACCAAGTCGTTCTTCCCCGAGCACGTCTACGAGCTCGGCGAGGACAAGACCGATCCGCTCGGGCCCACGGTGAGGATCGGGCCGAACGTCGGCTACGTCTTCTACGACCTGCCGGACAAGCGGCCGCGCTTCAACCGGCCGACCCTGCTCTTGATCCCGCAGTGGAACGTGCTGCATCGCTGGCGTACTGGTCGCGACGTCTCGGCCGGGTACCCCACGATCGTGATGGCCTTCGTGTTCACCGGGCAGCTGTGGGGCAAGAACTAGCCCCAGTGCGCGATCCAGGTGTCCGCCTGGGGGATCGAGCTTCGTCGCATCGACTCGCAGAACGCCTCGAAGTCGAGCGGAATCCGACGATGCTCGACGTAAAGCTCGGTCGTGCCCCCGCTGCTGCGCCGTGAACGGACAATCGCGTAGTCGCAGTACTTCAGCACCCGCGGGGGCCCACCGCTGAAGGGCTCGGCGAATGGCATACCCACGCTGCCGACGTTGACCAGCCAGCGTGTCGCGTGAAGGCGCGTGAGCGGGACGTGCGTGTGGCCGCACGCGAGCACGTCGAAGCTGCGATCTCCCAACCACGCGTCGAGCTCAGCTGCGGGCGTCGAGGCGAGGATCGAGTCGTGATGCGAGCGAGGCGATCCGTGCACGCACAAGAGCGTGGCACCGTCGAGGTCGAGCGTGATCTCGCTCGGAAGCTCGTTTAGAAACCTGCGATACGAATCGTCGAGTTGGTCGCGGGTCCAGTCCTCGACGAGCGCGAGCAGTGGGAGCGTCGGGTGCTCGTCGAGCCCGTCATGGTTGCCGCGCACGCACGTGACACCCTGCTCGTGCAGCCGCTCGACCGTCGCTCGTGGGTCGGGGCCAAGATCGACGATGTCGCCCAGGCAGACCGTGAGATCGACCGACGCTGCGCGAATGTCCGCGAGCACGGCGTCGAGCGCCACGAGGTTGGCGTGGAGATCGGAGATCAGCGCGATGGCGGTCACTCGGCTCAGCATTGCACGCCCGGGCTCACCGGCACCGAGCAGCTTGCGTGACCGAGACCCGCGGGCGTGTAATCGACCCGCCATGACCGACGAGACGCTCGAGCGCTATCCCGGACAACCGGTCGACGTGCCCTTCTGCGACGGCGCCCACGAGGCGGCGGGATTCGGGGCGGACTGAGCGATGAGCCCCGACGGACTCCCCGTAATTCACTTTGCCGACGCCAAGGCGTTCGAGCGCTGGCTGGCCAAGAACCTCGAGACTGATGGAGCTTGGCTGAAGATCTCCAAGAAGGACTCGGGGGTCGCGAGCGTCAGCTTCGCCGAAGCGATCGACGTCGCGCTCTGCCACGGCTGGATCGACGGCCAGCGGCGGGCGCTCGACGAGGTGTTCTTCATGCAGCGCTTCACGCCCCGGCGCGCGCGGAGCAAGTGGTCGAAGATCAACGTCGACAAGGTCGAGGCGTTGATCGCCGCCGGACGCATGAAGGCGTCTGGCCTCGCCCAGGTGAGCGCGGCCAAGCAGGACGGCCGCTGGGACGCCGCCTACGCGTCGCCGAGCAAGGCGACGATCCCCGATGATCTTCGCGCGGCCCTGGTCGCCGCGAAGCTGCTCGACGCGTTCGAGGCGCTCAGCGGCCAGAACCGCTACGCGATCCTCTACCGCGTCCACGAGGCGAAGCGGCCGGACACCCGAGCCCGGCGGATCGCCAAGTTCGTCGAGATGCTCGCGCGCGGCGAGACGATCCACTGACCCGGGCCGGTCGGCTCAGGTCCGCGAGCGACGGCGCCGGACCAAGCCGAGCAGCCCGAGCCCGAGCAGCGCCAGCACGCCCTCGCGCGGAGCAGGCTCGCCGGTCGAGCACTCGCAGCGACCGTTGAGCCCAGCGTCGTTGCCGAACCCGAAGCCCCAGTCCTCGCCGGTGCCGCCGACCTCGTCGTTGCCTTGCTCGGCAGTGTCGAAGTCGTCGGCCGTGTCGAAGTCGTCGCCGATCGTGTCGGGCCCGTCCGTGCCGCCGTCGAAGTCGTCGGAGGTCCCGTCGCCGTCGCTGTCCCAGGTGTCGGCCTCGCCGTCGCCGTCGATGTCCGAGCCGTCGAGGTCGCCGTCGCCGTCGCTGTCGAAGCTGGTGCTGCCGTCGAGCGTCTCGCCAGAGCTGCCGTCGATGGTCTCACCGTCGACGGTCTCGCCGTCGACCGTGTCCCCGTCTCCGTCACCGTCACCGGTAAAGTCGCCCTGATCGGGATCGGGCTCTTCGGTGGTCGGCTCGGGGTTCTCGGAGCAGTCGTTGAAGGCGCAGCAGGGATCGAACTCGATCGTGTCGACGATCGCCGCGAGCGCGCTCTCGAGCTCGGCTTGGTTGTCGGCGTCGAACCAGCTCTGCTGCCCGCCCGATCCCCAGCCAGCCATGTTGCTGAGCTGCTGCTGGGCCTCGGGTGTGTTGAGCTTGTCGCCGAAGCCGATCACGAAGGTGGTCACGCCCTCGGCGAACAACGACTCGAGCGCGCCTTGAACCTGCGCGTCGGTCGAGTAGCCGTTGTACTGACCATCGGTGATCAAGATGTTGATGTACTGCGTGCCCTCGTCGGCCGGATAGTTGGGCGGCGGGTTGGCCTTGTAGGCGCTCTGGTTGGTGAGCGCGAGCTGCAGGCCGCGGTGCGTGAACGTGCCCGAGCCCTGGCAGATCGAGAAGCCCGGCGCGGGCTGGCAGCGCGGCATGTGGCTGTTGGTCTGCTGATCGAAGAAGGGCGCGACCTCGCTGCCGTCCTTGAACGTCCAGGTAATCGGCGGCCCGCCCCAGGGATCGTCGCAGCCGGGCAGCTCACACGAGGTGTTGGGATCGAGCGCCCAAGCGAAGTTGTCCTGCATGCAGGGCCCGTACTGCACGAGCAGCTTCTCCTCGGCCGGCGCGTCGGAGCCGAACACCAAAAGACCCAGGTGGACGAGGTCCTCGACCGGCCGATCGAGATCGGTGACCGCGACGTCGAAGAGCGAGTCGGGCCCCGAGGCGAGCGCCGAGCGGGCGCGATCCCAGCCGGTCGTGCCCGGTGAGCCAGGAAAATCGCCGACGTTGAGCATCGACGACGACGCGTCGAGGATCACCATCACGCGCGGGAGCCCAGCCGTGCACTCGGGCACGATCACCTGATCGGCGATGTCCTGGACCACGGCGTCGAGCGCTTGGAAGAGCTCGTTGGGGTTGTCGGCCGCGATCGCCGACTCGGTGCCGCCGGCCGCCGCCAGCTCGTCGGCGAAGGGCAAGTTACCCGCGTCGGCGACCGCGACCACGTAGGTCGGGATGTTGTCCTGCTCGAACAGGGCCGAGGCCGTGATCGCCGGGTTCTCGCTCTCGGGCGAGAGCTGCGGGAACCCCTCGGGGGCCGTCCAGGCGCCGTCGGTCACGACCATGACCCCGTAGAAGCGCTCCGATCCCGGGATGACGTCGACCGGGTGATCGACCTTGGACTGGCCGATCAGGGCCGCCGTAGCGTCGAGCGCCCCCTTGGTCCACGTGCCGATGCCGGCGCAGGCCTGCCCCTGACACAGCGGCGGCGGCGTGTCGCCCAGCGAGTCGATGATCGCCTGGCCGTTGCAGCCGAAGTACGCCTTGTCCGGGCTCTCGGGGTCGTACCAGAACACGTCGAGGCTCTGGCCATCGACGATCCCGCTCATGTCGCCGGCGATCACCGTGCCGGGCGTGGCCGGGTCGGGATCATGCCCATAGCGCATCAGCGCGACGTTCATGTTGTTCTGGAAGTACCCGCCCTGCGTGGTCATCAGCTGGCCGATCGCCTCGACGGCCACCTGCCAGCGGGTCTTGCCCATCCCGAACGCTTGGTTCATGGAGGACGAATAGTCGAGCACGATCATGAAGTTGGGCTTCTTGAACGTGCACTCGTTCTCGGTGAAGCAGTCCTGCCCGCCCCCGGCGGTCGCGGTGTCCCGTTGGCCGAGGAACGCGAGGCCGAGGCCGGTGAGCAGGCCGAGCTGCAGCGCGAGGCGGCGGTGAGCTGGCGAAGAAAGAAGTCGTCGCATCCGATGAACCCCCGGCGTGTATGGTCGCACGGGCGGGGGGCTTCGATCATCTGGGTGGGAACCCGCGCGGGAACTGGTGAGCGTGTTGCGGGCCGGGCGCCCGGGTGGCTCTAGCGGAGGCCAAGCACCCCCCGGCTCGTTCGGGCGGGTTTCCTGCGCTTCGCACGGTCGCGTCTCCAAGCTCCAAACATGTGCCGTCGATCGATTGCCGAAGATCATTGCCATGAAAAGGCGCTGATGTGGATGAGGCTCGAATGGCTCCGTCGCTTCCTCCACGAATGAGACCCAATGAGCAATCACCCCTCGCGGCCCAGCCACGAGGGGTGATTCGCATTGCACCCAAGCTCAAGGCGAGACGTGAGCCGGCGCGTCGTTCAGCACGTCCGTCAGCCAATCGCTCAGCACCATCCCCCCCGACTCCGTCCCGTACAACGTCGACTCGCGGCTCAGATACGTGTGCGAGTTGCCGTTGAGGATGAAGCTCCCCCAATCATCCCCGGTCAGCGCGTTGTCCCGCAGGTCATAGAGCGCCTCCGCGAAGTTCGGGAAGCTCGGGAACAACGCCGTGCAGTCATTGGCCCCGAATCCGAAGAACCCCGAGATCGTCGCGTCGGCCTCGCTCGAGATCAGCGTCTTGATCGCGTTGGGGTACTTCTCGTGGATGTAGGGCAGGTAATTCGACAGCCCACCGCCGTCGGCCCCGAAGCACTCCGTGCAGTCCTGCGGCAGCGAGGCGTCGACGCCCCACACGTCGCGGAAGGTCTGCTGCAAGCAAGGCTCGAGGTACTGGTCGCGGAAGATCGGGCCCGAGTCGTCGACCAAGGTCACGTTGGTGCCCGCAAACGCGCTAGCGATCGTGTCGTAGTTGGCGGCGGCCCCGAAGCCTCCGCCGCTCTCGCCGAGCGCGACGACCTTGTCCGCGTCGGGGAAGGTGTCGGTGATCCGCTCGAGCGCGATCAAGATGTTGTCGTGGCCGACGAACATCTGGTTCTGCGGGCCGCCGGCGATGTTGCCGTTCGGCTTGCTGCCGAAGAACACGTCGCCCGTGCAGTAGGGGAAGTAGACGAAGTTGTAATCGACCATCGGGTTGTCGGGATTGTCGAGGTTGAAGATCCCGTCGTAGGGGCCCGGATCGAACTTGCCTGGATCGACCGAGTCGGGGTTGGCGAGGCAGGTCAGCGCGTTGAAGCAGGCCCCGCCACCTTCGAAGAAGAGCGCGAGCTTGTTGTTGTTGTCGGCGTAGCGGACCGCGACGCCAGCGGGTGAGCCATCGCGGCAGGACATCCCGTCGAGAGTGACGTAGAGCCAGTCGCCGACCGGCGCGGGCGGGAGCGGGTCGCCCGAGGGATCGTCGGTGTCGGTCGTGTCCGTGTCGTCGGTCGTGTCGGCCTCGTCGGTAGTGTCGACGTCGTCGGCCGTATCGGCCTCGTCGGTCGTGTCGGTGCCGACCTCGTCGTCGGTGCCGTCCGTGTCTCCGGTGCCGTCCGTGTCCCCGGTGTCGGCAGCCTCGTCGTCGGAGGGTGCTTCATCGTCGCCGCAGGCCGGGAGCAGGACGATGGACGAGAGCAATCCCAGGTACCGGAGCAACGGAAGCTTTTGCGACATGGCACCGAAGGCTACTTGTGACCTTAGATGCCAATCAAGCCAAAAGGTGGGGTGGGACCCGGTCGAGCGAGGGCGCTGGCGCGCACGTCCAATACTTGCCCCGGCACCCGTAAGTCCGCGTACGACCTCGCGTAGAGGTGCTCGATCGTGCTCGCGCTAGAACCGATACCCGAAGGTCAGGTCGAAGCGAGGCCAGAACTCCTCGACCGTGAACACGCATCGATTTCGGAGTGTGCAGATTGGCCCGTCGCGCTCGACGACGACCATGCGGCGCAGACCCGCCGAGACGCCGACGTTGAAGTTGAAGGGAAGATCCCAGGACCAGCCCATCGCGAGGCCGCCACCGACCGAGACCGCGTCGAGCTCGGGGACCGAGAACAAGAAGTTGTGCCCGACGGTGATGGTGGCGGCGAAGTAGGGCCCGATCCACGGCCGCGCGATCCAGGCGATCAGCTCGGCCGAGTGCCCGAACGCCTGCAGCTGGCCGTATCCGGAGTCGGGGTAGACATACTCGAGCGCGACGCCGAAGCTCAGGTGACGACCGAGCCCACGCCGATAGCCGAGCTCGACGCCCGCGAACGATCCAAAGGTCGTCGCGCGGAAGCTGAACTGGTTGGGTGGCCGCGGGTCGAGCCGGTAGAAGCGATCGGGTGCGGGCTCGTTGGCCTCGGCGCGCGAGCTCGCTGCGAGCAGCCCGAGCGCGAGCACGAGGGCGAGGCATGAACGGACGAGCACGCACATGCCTCGCGCTGGCCCTGCTGGCGAGCGGGTGCGGCGAGGTCCCGCCGGTCGCGTACGAGACCGACCACTTCGACGTCGCGCCGGACTTCGAGCATCCGGTGTGTGCGGGCACGCTGGCCCACTTCGAAGAGCATCTAGCGTTCGTGGAGTCCGCACTGGCTCGCCCCGTCCCCCACGGCGAACGGATCCGGTTGTACTGGATTACGGGGGACCTCGACAGTTGGTGCAGTGAGCGGGCGATCGGCTGCTACTACCCGGGCACCCGGGTGATCGTCGGCGCGGGGGAGAGCACATCGCACGAGATCGTCCACGCGGTCCTCAACGCCGAGGCCCACACCAACTTGTTCCTCGAGGAGGCGCTGGCCGAGCTCTACTCGGGGGTCGCGGCCTATCGCCCCCTCTCGCAGCTCGACTCGGGGCCCAAGCCCTCGGATCTGCTCTGGCTCTCGGTCACCGACTACCGGCTCGGCGAGCTCGACTACAGCGTGGGTCGGCACTTCATCGCGTTCGTGTACCACCACTACGGGACCGCGGCGGTGCGCGGGATCGCGGACGTGGTCGCTACAGGGGCGAGCCCGCACGAGATCGAGCACGCGTTCGAGCGCTTCACCGAGCGCACGCTCGCCGAGCTCGAGGCCGAGTACCTGGCCTCGCGGCGGAGCCTCTATGCGGGGCTCGAAGAGACGAAGGTGCCCGAGCTCGAGCACGAGCCGAAGTGGGTGGACGTGTCGCTTCGCTGCGACGAGGACACCACGATGGGTCCCTTGTGGGGGGCCGATCCGGGCATGTTTCGGGTGTTCCGCCTGGTGCTCGACGAGCCGCGCAGGGTCGACGTCGGCCTGATGGCGCCGCCGGACCTGAGCGTCGATCTCATCGATGTCCGACGCGAGCGCGGGGCCGGGAAGGTGGTCGACTTCTTCCACCCGCAGACGAGCGGAGAGGTCGAGCACCCGCGCGTGCAGGGAGGCGAGAGCGCGAGCTTTCTGCTGAGCGCGGGCACCCACCTGGTGGTCGTCTGGCGAGCTGGCTACGACTACTCCGACGCGTTCTTGCAGATCGACGTGCGGGACTTCCCCCATCAGGGTTGAGCAGGCGCGGCTTCGGCCTCCTCGTTCGCGGCCCGCACGGACACGATCCTGCTCGCCTGAGCGAGGTCGGCCGCGCAGCGGAACCCGAAGTGGTGGAAGGGCTCGTTCTTGGGCACGTGGGCGCGGCGATAGGTGGTCGTCGCGTACTCGGGGCCCCAGTACCAGCTGCCGCCGCGCACGACCTTGTGCTTGTAGGCGGGGCACTCGTCGGCGCCATCGCAGGGCCCGCGCGGATCGAGGCCCTCGCAGTCGGCACCGCACTCGGTGTAGCTGCGCGTGTACCAGTCCTGGACCCACTCGAACGAGTTGCCGGCCATGTCGAAGAGCCCGAACTGGTTGGCCGGACGCGAGCCGACCTCCCACACGCGGCCGGTGTCGGGCTTGTCGCCCTTCTTCTTCAGGCCGCAGCCACGACCCTCGACGCCCTTGATGATCGCGTGGTCGCAGGTGGCCGGCTCGTTGCCCCACGGGTACATCCGCCCGTCGGTCCCGCGCGCAGCCTTCTCCCACTCGGCCTCGGTCGGGAGCCGCTTGCCCTGCGCCTCGCAGTAGGCCCGGGCATCGAACCAGCTCACGCCGTTGATCGGCTGCTTGGGACGATCGAAGTCGACGTACTGCGGGCCGGACTGCGGGCACGCGCCGGTCTTCTCGCAGGCCGTGTACTCGGCGTTGGTGACCTCGTTGCGATCGATCCAATAGGTCTGCAGCCAGACGGTCGCCTGCGGGCGCTCGTTCTCGGGCCCCTCGTCGTTGCCGCGCGAGAAGGGCCCGCCAGGGACGCAGGCCATCTCGCCGGGGCCCTCGCCGCAGGCGAGCATCGGAGTGCCGTCGGGGGCCTCGAGCGGCTCGGGCTCCGGCTCGGGCTGCGGCTCGCTCGGGGCGCTCGCGTTCGCGGCGACCTCTGGATCGCCTTCGTCAGCCGCCCGCGACTGAAGGGCCTTCGCGTCGGTGGCCTCACGTGCGGAGGAACCCTGCTCGGGCGGGCTCTGGGTCGTGCCGTCACAAGCGGACAGCAACACCAGCGCGAGCGAGGAGCGGACGAGCGACTGCGAGGCGCGCGACATCGACCGGTCCATACCACGGATGCGAGAAGGGGATTAAGCGCCGATCTGCTTCGAAGCACGCGGCTCCCGACGTGCTATCGATCGCCCGCCTTGGGCTACCGCAGCCTCCGCGAGTGTGTCGACGATCTCGAGCGCCACGGCCACCTCGTCCGGGTGGCGCAGGAGCTCGATCCCGACTTGGTGATCCCCGAGATCCAGCGGCGCCTCTACCTCGCGCAGGGGCCCGCGGTGCTGTTCGAGCGAGTGAAAGGCAGCCGCTTCCCCGCGCTGGCAAACTTGTTCGGGACGATTGAGCGGGCGCGCTTCTTGTTCCGCGACGCGCTCGCGGGCGTGAGCCAGGCGATCGCGGTCAAGGCCGATCCGAGCCAGGTGATGCGCGCGCCGTGGAAGTACTGGCGGCTGCCGATGACCGGGCTCTACTCGCTGCCACGCAAGGTGCGATCGGGGCCGGTGCTGGCCGGCAAGACCAGCATCTCGGCGCTGCCGCAGATCCGCTCATGGCCCGACGACGGCGGGCCCTTCATCACGCTGCCGCAGGTGTACAGCGAGGACCCGGCGCAGCCGGGTCCGATGCGCTCGAACCTCGGCATGTATCGGGTCCAGCTCGCGGGCAACGACTACGTGACCGACGAGGAGATCGGGCTGCACTACCAGATCCATCGGGGGATCGGCGTGCACCATGCGAGCGCGCGCGAGCGAGGCGAGCCGCTGCGGGTCAGCGTGTTCGTCGGCGGTCCGCCGGCGCACACCTTCGCGGCCGTGATGCCGCTGCCCGAGGGGCTACCCGAGCTGGTGTTCGCGGGCATGCTCGCGCGTCGACGCGTGCGCCTGTGCGAGCGCGAGGGGTTTCGGATCAGCGCGGACGCGGACTTTTGCATTGTTGGGACGATCGATCCGACCCAGACCAAGCCCGAGGGGCCGTTCGGCGATCACCTCGGCTATTACTCGCTGCGGCACGAGTTCCCGGTCATGAAGGTCCACGCGGTCTACCACCGCGAGGACGCGATCTGGCCGTTCACGGTGGTCGGCCGACCGCCGCAAGAGGACACGAGCTTCGGCAACCTGATCCACGAGCTGACTGGACCGATGGTGCCGGTCTCGGTCCCGGGCCTGCGGGCGATGCATGCCGTCGACGCGGCGGGAGTCCATCCCTTGTTGCTGGCGATCGGATCGGAGCGCTACGTGCCCTATCGGCCGGATCGCCCGCAGGAGCTGCTGACGATCGCCAACGCGCTGCTCGGGTTCAATCAGGCGTCGCTGGCCAAGTACTTGCTGATCGCGGCGCACGAGGACGATCGTGCGCTCGACGTGCACGACGAGGCGGGCTTCTTGCAGCACGTGCTCGCGCGGGTCGATTTTTCACGCGACCTGCACTTTCAGACCAAGACCACGATGGATACGCTCGACTACTCGGGCACCGGGCTGAACGCGGGATCGAAAGTGGTGATCGCGGCTCGTGGTCCGGCGGTGCGAGAGCTGTCGCGCGAGCGACCGAGCGAGCTCGGCTTGCCCGAGGGGTTCTCGGGCATCGAGCTGGCGATGCCGGGGGTGCTGGCGATCGGAGGTCCTCGGTTTGGGACACCTGAGGCGGGGTATGCCAGCGCCGAGGTGCTCGCGCGCGCCCTCGAGCCGCAGCGAGATCGCCTGCACGGGATCGCGTTGATCGTGTTGGTCGACGATCCAGCGTTCACGGCCCGGACCCTGAACAACTTCCTGTGGGTCACGTTCACGCGCAGCAACCCGAGCCACGACGTGCACGGGGTCGGAGCATTCGTGGAGCACAAGCACTGGGGCTGCGCTGGGCCGCTGATCATCGACGCTCGAATCAAGCCCTGGCACGCGCCACCGCTGATCGAAGATTCCCAGGTCACGCGAGCGGTCGATGCCCTGGCGAGCCGGGGGGGGCCCTTGGAAGGCGTGATCTAGGCTCCGCGCTCTATCGCTCATGCGGAACCTTCTTTGGTGAGCGAGGTCGGGCGCGCTCGTGGATTCGAGCGCCTCCCCTCCCCGCTCACGATCGCACCGCAGGTGCACGAACAACCGATTGACCGCTCGCGTAGGCCAATGTGAGCCTCACAAGGCAATGGCCAAGCGCCACGTCCTGCTGGTTCTGCTCTCTTTGTGGTGTGTGACCTCGCTGATCGCCTGCAAGCCGCAAGCGCGGCTCGGCGAGGGTCCACCCAAGATCGACGAGCGCACGCCGGTGCTCGAGACCTTCGTGCCAGCGGCGCTGGCCGAGCGTGGCGGAGGGATCGATCTGACGCACGCGATCGCCGGTCCGCCGCAGCCACCCGCGCCGCCAGAGCTGCCGCCTCCGGCGGTGCTCGAGTATGGTCCGAGCGGAGACGTGAGCGAGTACGCGGATCTGCAGGTCCGCTTCAATCGCCCGATGGTCCCGCTCGGCACCAAGCACGAGGGCACGGCCGAGGAGCTGGGCTTCACGATCACCCCGGCGATCGCGGGCACGGCCTACTGGGCCGAGCCGACCCGGCTGGTGTTCTCGCCGACCGAGGCGCTGCCGCCCGCCCAGCAGTTCGAGGTCCGCTTCGCGGCCCGGCTGCAAGCCGTCGACGGGCCGGTGCTCGAGGCCAAGGCGGAGTGGTCGTTCAACACGGCCAGGCCGAGCGTGAGCATGTGGCCCGACGACGCCGACCGGATGTCCGGCGGCCTCGATCGCTACCACTGGAAGGCGCGGGTGTTGATCGGCACATACGATCCGATCCCGCTCGCCGAGCTGAAGAAGTGGCTGACGGTCACGGCGACCGACGGTCAAGGCGTCAGCAAGGAGGTCGACGTCGAGGTCCGTCAGCTGCCGCGGCGCAAGATCGACGAAGGCTACTGGTACGACGACTACGGCTACGATCGCACCTTCGAGATCGAGCCGACGAAGACCTGGCCAGCCGACCACGAGATCCTCGTGCAAGTCGGCGGTCGGTTGACCAGCAAGCTGGGCCCGCTACCAATGGGCGTCCCGCAGGGGATCTCGTTCCACACGGCCGCGGGCGTCGAGGTCACGGGCATCGACTGCACGCAGGGCAAGTACGACGATGGCTGCGAGCTGGGTCCGGTTCGGGTCTCGTTGTCCGCGCCGATCACCCGCGCGCAGGCCAAGCACGTCGACATCCAGCCGCGTCCGCGGGGCTTCGACGCGCTCGCCTATGACCGCGAGTACGACGATCGTGGCCGGGCGCTCAACTCCTACTGGTCGGTGCTCGTGTGGGGAGACTTCGAGCTCGGCAAGCGCTACGAGGTGAGCGTCGATGGGCGCCTGCAGGACATCCACGGCCAGCCGCTCGCCGAGGGGAGCGCGGAAGACACGATCAACTTCGTCGAGCCGCCGCCCTCGCTGAGCCTGCATCAGGTCTCGGGCACGCTGGTCCGCAGCAAGCCAGTCGAGATCGGGATCGAGAGCCGCCACCTCGAGCGCGTGAACCTGCGCGTGGCGCTGCTCGACGACCAGACCTACGAGCGCTGGCTGTTCGAGGGGCTGTCGACGACTCCCTGGCCGAGCGCGGGCGCGCAGACCAAGTCGGATCGGATCACGCTCACGCACGATGGCGCGTTCGCCTGGTCGTCGCTCGAGGTCGATCTGGCCAAGTACACGGGCGGCAAGTCGGCGGCCGTGCTGGTCGAGGTCGAGCCGGCCGGGCTCCTGCCGCGGGCCGCGGGTCGCAAGCTGCCGGAGCACCAGCGCGGGCTGGTCCAGATCACCGACCTCGGGCTGACGGCGGTCGGCTCGCTGCCGGGTGGGGTCGTTCGTGTGGCCAAGCTGGGCGACGATCGTCCGGTCGCGGGCGCCGAGATCGAGCTGATCGCTGGCCCGGGTGGTCAACGAAAGGTGCTCGGCAAGACCGACGCGGACGGCCTGCTCCGCTTGCCCAGCTCGACCGAGCTGGGCGAGCAGGCGCTGCTGCGGGCGCGCACGCAGGACGATCAGGTCCTGGTGACGATCGCCTCGCTCGCGCGCACGCCCGCGGCCGAGGGCAAGGCGCTGAAGACCGGTGAGTCGGTCCGCGCGGTCTTGATGAGCGAGCGGCCGCTCTACCGTCCGGGCGAGCCGGTTCGGGCGATGGGTTGGGCGGCGATCGCCAGCCCCTACCAGCTCAGCGGGCTGCGCAGCTTGCCGAACGACACCAAGGTGAAGATCGAGCTGCGTGACCATCGAGACGAGCTGGTCGCGGAGCAGACGGTCCGAGCCAAGCGCCACGGCAAGTTCTGGGCGACGCTCGACATCCCGAGCAGCGCAGCGCTCGGGGACTACCGCCTCGAGGCGAAGATCTTCAACAGCACCAGCTCGGCGAACCTGCAGGTCAAGGACTTCGTCGCGCCCGAGTTCGAGGTCACGGCCGAGGTCGCGCGCGCCGATCTCCACCACGGCGAGTCGACGCAGACCAGCGTCAACGCCCGCTACTACTTCGGTGGGACCGTGCCGATCACTCGCATGCGACAGACCGTCGAGTGCACGCCCTCCGACTTTCGTCCGCCCGGCCTCGACGCACAGTGGCTGGTCGGTCCGCGCCCGCACTATCGCTACGGCTATCGCGGGTACACGCCGGCGACCCTCGTGACGCTGCCGAAGTCGGCCGAGCAAGGCTACGTGCAGCTCGACCTCGCGCCGGTCGCCGAGTCGAGCAGCGAGCCCGCCCACTGCACGCAGAGCGTGGCGGTGGCTGACGCGACCGAGCGCGAGGTCGGGGCCGAGACGAGCGTGTGGATGCACCCGCGCTTCTATCTGGCCGCCAGCGCGCCCTCGCGGGTCGAGCCAGGCGAGAGCGCGCGCGTGCAGGTCCAGACGCTCGACTACGACGGCAAGGGCCGCGGCGTCGACAAGCTCTCGGTGACGCTCGAGCGCCGCTGGTCCGAGCCGGAGTACGAGCGCGGCAGCAAGGGCGAGCAGCGCTACATCGGCTGGGTCGACCGCAGCGAGAAGCTGCCCGTCTGCGAGGTCTCGACCGCGAGCTCGGCCGGCAACGCGCAGTGCGAGTTCGCCAAGTTGAAGCCGGGCAGCTACGCGATCGAGGTCGCGGCGAAGGAAGGCGACTACCAGCCCAAGGTCAGCGCCTGGCTGTGGGTGCCCGAGCCGAACCGCGGCTGGCACAGCACGACGACGCCGGTCGATCGCTTCAGCGTCGGGGTCGATCAGAAGAACCCACGCCCCGGCGACAAGCTGCACGCGGTGGTTCGGGCCCCGTGGATGGCCGGCAAGGGCGTGGTGATCGTCGCCAAGGGCGGCATGCAAGAGCTGCGCGGCTTCACGCTCCAGCAGGGCCAGGCCGAGCTCGAGCTCGAGGTCGACGACGCGTGGATCCCTGGCGTGCAGGTGTGGGCGGCGATGATCCAGCCTGGCGACAGCCACCGGCACCCCTCGCTGGTGACCGCCTCGGTGCAGGTCATTCTCGGCAACGCGACGCGGGAGCTGAAGGTCGGCATCGAGGCCCCGCACGAGGCCCTGACCGGCTCGACGATCCCGATCGAGGTGTCGGCGCGCGACCACGAAGGCAAGCCAGTCCGCGGTCACGTCAGCGTGTGGGCGGTCGACGAGGCCGTGCTCTCGCTCGCGCCGCTGCAGCTGCCCGACTTCGTCGGCAACTTCGTGATCGGCTTTGGCGGCCTGCTCGACATCGTCAGCGGCTACCCTGCCCTGCTGTTGCCGTTCAAGGCTCGGCTCGATCCTTACGAGCCGGTCACGTTCGATCCCAACTGGGTCCGCGATCCGGAGCTGTATGGGGGCATCGGCTACGGCAGCTATGGCCATGGCTCCGGCGCCGGCTTTG
>CBFGLP010001303.1:0-3793 GCA_965649595.1 uncultured Myxococcales bacterium
GACGGGGACCCGCCAGTCGTTGGCGCCGTGGAGCAGGAAGATCGGCGCCGCTAGCCGGTCGACATGGTTGATCGGGCTGCGGTCGCGCAGGCGCTCGAGGTCGGCAGGGAGCTCGGGATCGCCGGCCTCGAGCACGACCCAGTCGGGGATGTTGGTCGCGTCGTGGAACGCGACGATGTCCGAGAAGCCGGCCTCGGCGAGGCCGAAGCCGAGCGCGTAGCTGTCGTTGCGACCCTTGGTGGCCGGCGGGAAGGTCAGCGCGCGCATGGTCGCGTACCCGCCGTGGCTGCGGCCGTAGACGCCGATCCGGGCGCTGTCGATGCCGAGCCGCTGCTCGATCCAGCGGGCGACCCAGAACAGATCGACGATCTCGTCACCGCCGAGGTCGCGGTCGTTGAGCGCCTCGAATTGCTTGCCGAAGCCCGACGATCCACGCACCGCTGGCGAGACCACGGTGATGCCCGCGGCACAGAGGATCTGGTCGTACTCGTTCCACTCGTTCTCACCGCCGTAGAACGAGCGCACCATCGCGATCGGCGACGCATCCGTGAGCGGCTGGTCGGGCTCGAGCAAGAAGGCGTGCAGCTTTCGCCCGTCGAAGGTCGGGATCTCCACGGCGCTCGGGCGGCAGCGGACCAGCGCCTGCTCGAGCTGCGGGTCGAGGCCGACGAGCAGCTCGTTGCGCAGGTCCAGCCCGTCTTGCTGATCGAGCGCGAAGCGGGCGAGCGAGAGCTCGTAGACCTCGCTCGGGCTCTGCTGTGACCACACCGCCCGATCGCCGTGGCCGTCCTCGATCGTCACGCGGCCGGGCACCTGGGCCTGTCCGAGCAGCTTGCCGGTCTTGGCGTCGATCATCTCGAGCGTGCTGCCGGCCGGGGTGCCGTGGGCCAGGAACACGCCGCGATCGGTGAGCGTGGCCCC
Source organism: uncultured Myxococcales bacterium (assembly GCA_965649595.1). Classification (GTDB taxonomy): domain Bacteria; phylum Myxococcota_A; class Polyangia; order Nannocystales; family Nannocystaceae; genus Plesiocystis. Next base: position 922 of record CBFGLP010001303.1, read on the forward strand.
GAGCAGATCCTCGCGCAGATCGGTCAGACGCTTGGTCTTGCGGGTCTTTCGTGACCACGCGTAGACGTTGCCCCACTCGCCCTCGTCGGCGGTGTAGAGCAGCCACTCGCCGCCAACCCAACCATCGAGCGCGTTGGCGAAGCTGCGCGGCTTGGCAGGATCGGTGATCGGAGTCAGCTTGGGGACCTCGGTCCGCAGATCGATCTCGACTAGCTGCACGCGCTTGCGATCGCCTTGGACCTGGGCATTGACGTAGACCTTGTCGCCTTCGGGCGTGAACCGGGGCGTCGACCAGGTGAAGGTCAGATCGGGCGAGTCGCAGACGACCTCGCGGTCGGCCCGATCGCGCTTGGGATCGCCGGTGTCGAGCAGCCGCAGGCAGGTCCGGTAGGGCGCTTGCTGACCGCTGCGGGCCAGGTAAGCGACGGTCTGCTCATGCTGATCGTTGGAGAAGCCGAGCCCGTAGACGTAGTCGGCGAAGGTCAGCTGCTCGGGCATGCGCTCGGCGAGCGGCTTGCTCAGCTCGACGCGCCAGAGGTTCATCTGCTCGTCGTTGCGAGCGTCGGCGTGCAGCCACAGCGTGTTGGTCTCGCGGTGGTAGTGGACCCCCCAGAGGCTGCGCTTGGACCAGTCGGCCTGCGTGACTGGCTCGGCGGCGGTGAGATCGATCGGCTTGCCGTCGCCGGGCAGCGTCGCCATGCGCAGCTCGTAGGCCTCGCCGGTCGCAACGAAGAAGAGTCGATCGCCGTCGAGCTGGGCGACGAAGTGCGTGTAGGGGAAGCCAGCGAGGAAGGGCTCGAGATCGACCTCGCGGCCGAGGAACGAGATCGAACGATCATCGTCCGGCGCGGTCGGGGCAGCTTCGCTCGCTTCTCCCTCGGCTGGCTCGTCCGTGGGGTAGGGGAGGGCCGCGACCGGCGGCGCGCAGGCCAGCGCGAGCAGGGCGAGGCAAGGGAGCGAAGCACGAGCACCGAGCATGGCGAGCATCGAACAACGACCAGCCGAGGAGGTCAATGACGAGGGTCGAAGGCCGCCCCGATCACTGGCGCACGCACACGCTGAGGCGCGTGTAGTCGCTGTTGTCGATCTCGTCCCAGTAGGTGCAGTTGTCGACGTCCATGCAGCCGAGGCAAGGCCCGACGTAGTGCGTCTGGCCGCCGTCCCAGAAGTGCCATGCCCAGTCCCCTCCACCGCACTCGGCCTGGCTACCGCAACAGCTGGACCCGGCGCCGCCGCAGGCGGCCGCGTAACCGTACTCGGCGCGGTACTTGCCGCTGATGTCCGCGCAGTAGCCCTCGTTCAACCACTGCTGGTAGCTGACCTCCTCCCAACCCATGCAGCTGTCGCAGAAGCTGCCGCCAGCGCTTCCAGCCCGGCAGGTGAACCGGATGCAGCGGCCGGCGGCGGTCAGGCAGCCGCTCGCTCCCCAGCAGTCGGTCCCGCACTCGGAGATGCACGCGTCCGAGCAGCCGTCGCCCGACACCGTGTTGCCGTCATCGCACTCCTCGAACCCGGCGTGCACGAAGCCGTCGCCACAGCTGGCGTTCTGGCAGTTGGTCGGGCAGCCGTCGCTGTCGACGTCGTCGCCATCGTCACAGGTCTCGACACCCGCCTGCAGGAACCCGTCTCCGCAGCTGGCCAGCTCGCAGCTGGTCAGGCATGCGTCGTTGTCGGCGATGTTGCCGTCGTCGCAGGCCTCGACGCTCGCTTGGACGAAGCCATCGCCGCAGCTGGCCTCGCTGCACAGGCTCGTGCACGCGTCGGTGTCGTCGGCGTTGCCGTCGTCGCACTGCTCTCCGGCTTGGACCTGGCCGTCGCCGCACGACTCGAGCTCGCAGGTGGGCGAGCAACCGTCGCCTGCGTCCGTGTTGCCGTCATCGCAGCCCTCGACGCCCGTACGCACGATGCCGTCACCACAGATCGCGGACGTGCAGGCGTTGGTGCACGCGTCGGTGTCGAGGGTGTTGCCGTCGTCGCAGTCCTCGTCGGGCCCGACCGTGCCATCGCCGCAGATCGCCGGCGTGTCATCGGTCGCGCCCGTGTCGCCGAGCTCGTCGGTGTCGTCGGACTCGGACGCCTTGAAGCAACCCGAGAGCGAAGCGAGGACGACGAGCGCGATCGACAGGTGACGACGCATGCGCCCACGCTGCCACGGGAACGCCAGCGAGTAAACGCAGCGTGACCCCTCGTGAGTCCTGGAGGGAGCCATCGCATCGGGGCGTGCGGCCGTGGTGCTCGGCGCCATGGACCCTCGCCACCTTCCTGATAGCCTCCGCCGAACCACGATGACCGATCGCCAGTCCAAGCCGCTCGCGCGCGCACGTGGCCGCCTTCGCAAGCAACTCGCCCACGGCTGGCAGCGAGCCGTGTTCGCGGCCCCGCAGCGAGACGGGCTCGAGCGCGACGAGGAGGTCGTCATGGGTCCAGGCTCGATCTCCGACCCTGCCGGGTTCGAGGCGGCCTTCTCCGAGCTGCTGCACAGGGCCGAGGCCGCCGCACAGGCCGGGCGGGTCAAGCAGGTGTTCGTGCTCGACGATCGCCACCGCGTCGAGCTCGACGCCCGCCACGGCCACATCAAGCAGAAGGTGCTCGACGAGGCGACGGTCGCCAAGGTCATGGGTGGCAAGCCCCGCGCGCTGCGACCCGATCGCAGCGCCGGGCTGCTGCGGGCGATCGGGATCATGAATCCCGACGGCACGATCTCGGCTCGCAACGCGAAGAAGTACAAGCAGGTCAACCACCTCGTCGAGCTCTGCCGGCCCTTTTGGGCCGAGCGAGAGGGCACGGACAGGCCGCTGCAGATCGTCGACCTCGCGTGCGGCAACAGCTACCTCGGCTTCGTCCTGCTCGAGGCGCTGCAGGTCGAGGGGAT
>CBFGLP010001304.1:0-3729 GCA_965649595.1 uncultured Myxococcales bacterium
GAAGGGCGAGTGGAAGATCTTCGGTCGTATCGAGGTCAGCGCCGGCGGCGGTCAGCAGGGCGGCCAGGGCGGCCAGGGCGGCCAAGGTGGCGGCCAGGGCGGCCAAGGTGGCGGTCAAGGTGGCGGCCAAGGTGGCGGCGGCCAAGGTGGCGGCGGCCAAGGTGGCGGTCAGGGTGGTGGCGGTGGCGGTGGCTGATCGCCATCGTCCTCACTCATGACCAATTCAGGAGCGCCCGTCGGCAACGCCGACGGGCGTTTCTTCATATCCATGTACCGACCGGCTGAGGCCGGCGGCGATCCGCTCGCCTGGGTACTGCTCGTCGTATTCGCCAACCACCAATCGCCGCCGAAAGCGGCACCGCAGCGATCCTAAGCCCGGGTTGTGCTGGGCCGAGACACCCGTATTCCACTATCAGCGTATTTCTCCGCATATGTCGGTTCTTTTCAGACTTTGCATCGTTGCTCCGCGGGCGCCGAAATTTCCACCCTCGCTTCACTTGCCGCCGTCCGACCGGCGGATATACGGACAGGCGCAACGACGGCCACGGCGTTCGAGCGGCGGCCCGAGGACTTCCTCGGTCACGCCTCCCGCGACGGCGACGGAGGCCCGCATGCGAGAAAGAGCAGAACCCATGCCTAACATCACCATTTCGTTGGACAAGCTCGTCTGCATCATGCCCGGCGACGTCGCTGGCACCCGTGCCGAGCCCTATCTGTTGAACTACTTCTTCGAGCTCGACGCGCCCTTCGTGCAGGATCCGAACCCCCCGACGCAGGGCTACACGGGCAGCGCATTGGTATATAGCCCCTCGGTCCCCAACATCGGCAACCTCGGGACCGCGTCGATGGGCCGCGGTGACGCCGTGAACATCCCGGCGACGATCGGTCGGCGGACGGCGCTGCTCTCTCCCGTGCTGCCGGCGGAGAACCGCCGCGTCGGCGCGTTCGGTGTGATCTCGGTGCTGATGGAGCACGACGCCTTCTCCGAGGCCCAGGTCGAGTCCGTCCGTGTCACGGTGCGGGCGATGATCCAGAGCCAGCTCAACAACCTGATCCTGAGCCGGCCGGAGACGCAGCTGCTGCAGCCTGCGGCGGCGGTTCGCCCCTCGGCGTTCCTCAAGGGCGACATCGAGGCCGCCGTCGCCAGCACTCTGAATGTCTCGTGGGGCCGACTCCTGAGCCTCTCGATGAACAACCAGATGATGAACCAGACCCCGATGAGCTGGTGGGAGGGCCTCGCCAGCTTCATTCACCCCGACGACATGATCGGCTACGACGTGTTCATGGTGAATGCCGGCGAGCTCACGCCCGAGCCGGATCGGACGCTCGAGTTCGAGGCGGAGTTCCGCAGCAAGGGCAGCTGGAAGCTGTTCGGCCACATGTTCCAGACCCCGTGATCCCGCATGGACGCCCGTCGGCGCCGCCGACGGGCGTCCCCTTTTCCGCTACTGCCACTCTCGGAGAGCTAGCAAATGCCTACCGCGTCCATCATCCTCGATCGGCTCATCTGCGTCCAAAAGGCCTATCCGCTGGGCACCGACGAGCCTTACCTGTGGAACATCTTCTTCAAGCTCGACGGCAGCACGGTGAGCGGAATGCCGGGCCCCAACTTTCAGGGCACCCCGGTCGTGGTCGCAGCTCCGGGCGAGCATGGCAACCTCGGGACCTCGGGCGTGCGCACGGGCGACATCGTGCGAGTTCCGCCCACGGTCGGGCGCTGGACCACGCCGGTCAGCACGATCCCCTCGAATGCCGGACCGATCCCGCCGATGGTCGGCGTGCTCTCGGTGTTGCTCGAGCAGGATCTCTGCTCGAACACCGGCGTGCAGGCGGGCCTGCTCGCGCTGCGTAACCTGTTCGCCACGCAGCTCGGCGCAATGATCTCGACCAAGGTGGTCCCGAGCTTCCCGCGGCCCGGCTTCCACGAGGCCGACATCGAGGGATCGCTCGCCAATGCCCGGACCGAGGTCGTCCGCGCGATCATCAACGCGCAGAGCCCGTGGGAGAACCTCCGGACCATGCTCAACCCCGACGACGTGATCGGGTACGAGGTCTGGGCGTTCAACCTCTTCGATCTCGCTACCGAGTTTGATCGCACGATCGATTTCTCGACCAAGTTCCATCGTGGTGGGCGGCGCGGCGAGTACAAGGTGATTGGCCGGGTCGAGTACACGCCCTGATCGGTGGCGGGTTACTATCAGATTGGCTTACTACATGATTTGCGGCTCCGTCGAATCGTTGATTCGGCGGGGTCGCATGCTTTTTTGGTGCTCGCGTTGTCCTGAGAGTCAAACCGATCGCGCCGCGCGAAGCGGCGCGAGGGGCCGCGGGAATTGGGCCGAGCGGCTGCGAAGTGCCGAAAATTCCGCCGTCACAACATATTGTCGTTTGTCGCGCATTCAGGGCCTGTTTGCATTTGTCGACGGCGGTGCGGAGATTCGAGCTCGCTTGCCCCCGGGCCCGCGCCGAATATATCGATATTGCAACGACGAGCACCGAGTTCGGTCGACAGTGCGTGTTCCGAGCCGAGCTGAGTCGCGCTGGAAACGAGAGCAACCATGCCTACGATTAAGCTGAACGAGTTGACCTGCGTCCGTCACGGAGACGTCTGGGGCCGCGCCGAGCCCTACATGTGGAACTTCTATTTCGCGTTGGCCACCCCGGCCGTGGAAGATCGGACCCCCGTCGGGGCCGGCTACTACACCCTCGGGGCGGGGCCCTTCTTGTTCACTCCGATGAGCACCCCCCACCTCGGAAACCTCGGGGTCGCCGGGGTCAGCAGCGGTCAGACGATCATGATTCCGCCGGCGATTGGCCAGATGACCGTCCCCGCTGCGCCGGTCATCTTGCCCGAGAACAACAACTGGGGCGCTGTCGGTGTGATCTCGATGCTGCTCGAGAACGACTGGTACACGGAGCAGGGCATCGCGTCCGGCCACGCCGAGATGCGCATGCTGATCGAGAGTCAGCTGCGAAACACAATCATCCAGAAGGCGGACCAGCCCTTCTTCCAACCCGCGTTCCGCCCCTCCGACGTGCAGGATGCCATCTTGCCGCTGCTGAGGAGCGGGCTCCCGGGGCAGGTCAAGGCGGCGATCCGGGGCGCCCAGAGCCCGCTCGAGAACCTCGCGAGCTTCCTGCATCCGGATGATCTGGTCGGCGTGCAGGTGTTCCTGTGGGACATGGACCAGCTGACCCCCGCCGCTCAGATCCCCTTCCGCGGCACCTTCGATCGTCGCGGCCGGTGGGAGCTCAGCGGCGTGATCACGCCCTGAACGGAGCGTGCGAGCGAGCGTCGCCCCGTCGAGCGCTCGGCGGGGTGACGCCGGCTTTTGTCGCTCCAGACACGGGGCTCACTTGACTCGATGGGCTTGGCGTGTCTCACCCAAGCCGACTGGACGGTGCTCGTCGGAGGAGATACCGTCGCGGACATGACGACCGCCGCCTCGCTGCTGAGCTCCAGGCGAAGCTGCTATCGATGGAAACAAGGCCGACGTCACAGTCGCTTCACTGCTCGACGCCAACGATGACGTCCTGTATTTCGACGCGTTCCACGTATTTCACATGCTCGAATAGCTGTACGCGTTCACACCCGTGAGTAGCGCGATATCCTGGATTGGGAGACTTGGATCGCAGAGCGGGGGCAATGCACCGGGGGGAAGCCTTTCCGATTATGGAGAGCGCTCCCTCCTCGAACAGTGGCTCCCCGGGGCGCTGCCACCTCGGTCT
>CBFGLP010001305.1:0-3542 GCA_965649595.1 uncultured Myxococcales bacterium
ATCGAGACTGGCACCTCGTCGTTAGTGGTCGCGCAGCCGCAGGTCGTGTCGTAGGGCAGGTCGTAGGTCGGCGAGGTCTCGGTCTCGTCAGTGACCTCGTCTCCACCGCTGGCCTCCTCGCCCGAGCTGGTGTCGCTGCTATCGCTACCGGTGTCGCTGCCATCGCTACCGGTGCCATCGCTACCGGTGTCGCTGCCATCACCACCGGTGTCGCTGCCATCACTATCGGTGCCATCGCTACTGGTGTCGCTGCCATCACTACTGGTGTCGCTGCCACCCCAAGCCTGGGCCGCGCGCGAGGGCACGAGGATCGAGAGCGCGGCGAGAGGTACGAGAGGTGCGAGCGAGCCAGCGAGGCGCCAGCCGGCGGGTCGGAGCGAGGGCATGACCCACCCTATCGCAAGCCACGAGGATCAGTCAGCCGCGCGCAGCTGACTGGATGAAGCTACTTGCGCAGCGAAATGCACAGGCTCAGCGCCTCCCCCTGCTTGCCCATGCCCATGGCGATCGCGCGGAAGGGCACGCCCACTGCTGGGGGCGCGCTTGCGTCCATGAGCTTCGAGATGTCGAACCAGTAGATCAGGCTCTCCCCGCGCCCCTTCGACGCGCTCAGGGCCTGCTCGAAGGCGCCGCTGATCTCGAGGGTCTCGCCCTTGCCCCGCGCCGCGTCGATCAGCGCGACGATCGGCTTGTCGTCGCTGGCGCTGGCCATCGCGGCGAAGTGATCGAAGGTCGCCAGGTGCATGGACTGGTTGGCGGTGTTCTTCATCGCGGCCTGGCTCTCGGGCGGGAGCTTCGAGAGATCCATGCTCGTGGCGTAGAGGTCGATCGGCACACCATCGTGCTCGAGCGCGCCCTCTTGGAAGGACAGAGTGATTCCGACCGTCGCCGAGATCCCGCCTGCCTCGGTGATCGCCGCCATCATCGGGCGCCAGGCCGCTCGCAGCGCGGCGCTGTCAGTCGTTCCGAGGAGCGAGGCCATGCGGATCGATGGGAGTGGAGCGAGCGTCATGTCGACGGCCGCGGCCATCTTGCCGTCGAGCGTGGCCAGCCACGCTTCGAAGAGCGCGAGCCACTCCTCGCTGCTCAGCTCGCTCTGATACATGAGCCGCATGGCTTCGACCGTGACCGCGAGCAGCAGATCCTTCGCCGGGCCCGCGTGCAGCTCGCCCGAGATCAGCGCCGTCTGGCCGATCCCGGCCGGGAGCTTGGTCAGCAGCGCATGATCAGCGGGGTTCTGGGCCGCGACGAAGCCAGCGAAGGCGCTACCGGGCAGCGGGTAGAAGCGCACGTAGAGGTCGCTGCTCGTCTGGCCCCCGCTCGCGCTGATGACGATCCGCTGGGTCTGATCGGCGAGGCCGGTCAGCATCTTCACGTAGCTCTCGAGCATCCGCGCGACCATGCCCTCCATCCCGGTCGCGGCTGGGAGTTGGGCGAGGTTCTCCTCGATCTTGGGCCCGAACGCGGCAACGAGCGGCGCGGGATAGACGACGATCTCGGTGTGATCGGGCTGCTTGGTCAGGTTCGCGAACGCGAACTTCTCGGCCACCTCGACGACGTCGGACGGGCCGACCAGTGCGACCCCCTTGCTCTCGCGCACCTCACGATTGGCCGTCTTCGCCGCGGCCTGGAGCTTGGCGAGATCCTCGACCTCGACCAACAGCGCGACCGGCAGGACGTGCTTGGCCGGATCGACCACGACGATCGAGATCGGTCCGGTCAGCTTGACCCCGTCGAGGGTCATGCCGATGAGCTGACCGAGCAGGCTGGGCGCCTGCAGCTGGATCGCCGCCGAGCTCCCGGCCTTGAACCCGTCGACGATCGCCGCGAGATCGCGCAGCTGCGTGCCGGTCGGAATCTGCACGGTCGCAACGACCTCGCCGAGATCGCCGAGATCGCTGATCGCTGGCGAGTCGACCGTCGGCACCGGAACCGCTGGCAGCGAGAGCGGCTCGGACACGGGCGTGCGCTCGGGTTGGGGCGAGGGCGAGTCGCTCGGCGCCGGTGCTCGCTCCTCACTCGTCGGCTTCTCGTCACCGGTGCAAGCGCCGAAGGTGAAGAGGGTCAACAGCGCGAATGAGGCGATCCGACGACGACGCATGGACGGGAAGATACCCCCAACCCGCTCGCAGCCTGGCAGGCTCGAACTCGACGTGCGCGGTCGCTTGGCTGAGCACCACGAAGAGCAGCTCGGACCCGACCGAGATCGTCGGCACGCCTTGAGCTAACTCCTGTGTGCAAGCACAAAGATGGCCCTGAAACCGCCCGAACAGCGTAAAGGTCGAAATATCTCGTCGATCGTCGATCGAGAAATATCGCTCACTTCGCCCCAGCGCAGGGCGTCGTTCGCGCGAATCGCCCGAGGTGTCGTGTCAGCCAATAAGCGTCGATCCGGATCTGGATGGTACTCACAGCCTGATCTGTCTCATGAGGGCGACGCGTGCGACCGCACGTCGACGAGCGCTCGAAGTCGCGGTCGTTCACGGCAGGTTGGTGATTCGGCAATCCATGCTCACGCTGACTCGTGCCAGCCGAGCTCGAATGACCCGAGCCCGACCACGATTGTCGAGCCGGCGCTCGGGACAACCGCTCCCCTTCGTGCTACCTCGGCCTCGCCTAGCGATCCCGCGAACGCTCCCATGCCCGCACTTCGATCTTCCTTTTGGTCGTGGCCGCGCGAGCGGTGGCTTCCGATCGCTCTGTCCTCCGTGCTGACGGTCGGAGCCGGCTGCAGCCCGCCGGGTGGTCCTGGTGGCCCCGGCGGTGGTGAGGCGCAGGCCGCAGGCGAGCCCGAAGAGCGAGCGACGCCGGTCCTGCTCGCGACGGTCGAGCGCGGCACCATCCAAGGCCAGATCCGCGCCGCCTCGACGATCGAGGCCGAGCTGCAGGTGACCGTCCACGCCGAGTCGACCGGCCGCATCACCAGCCTCGATCTCGAAGAGGGCGCCGAGGTCGAAGAGGGCCAGGTGCTCGCTCGGATCAAGCGCGACGCGCAGTCACTCTTGCTCGAGCGCGCCGCGACCTCGGTCGAGGACGCCGAGCGGGACTTCGCCCGGGTCGAGAAGCTCTACAAGCAGGGCATCGCCAGCGAGGCCGAGTACGACACGGCCAAGCGAACCCTCGAGACCGCGCAGTTCGATCGCCGCGATCGCAGCCGCGACCTCGCCAACACCGTGGTCAAGGCGCCCTTTGGCGGCGTGCTGACGCAGCGCTTCGTCGATCCCGGCGGGTTCGCGACCTCCGGCTCGCAGATGTTCGAGATCACCGACTTCTCGACCCTCGTCGCGCGCGTGTACGTGCCCGAGAAGGAGCTCGATCGGCTCGCCGTCGGACAGCCGGCCGAGGTCGTCGGCAAGGCGGCCAAGGACCGCAAGGGCACCGGGCAGGTCAAGCGCATCGCCCCGATCGTCGACGCGACCACTGGCACGGTGAAGGTCACGATCGGCCTGCCCGAGTCGCTCGCGGGTGGCAGCAAGGGCTTCTTGCCCGGCATGTACGCCGAGGTCACGCTGACCGTCGACCACCGCGAGGACGTCGCGCTG
>CBFGLP010001306.1:0-8606 GCA_965649595.1 uncultured Myxococcales bacterium
ATCCCCTTGGTGCTGCGACAGCACGGCGGCGCCGTCGACCAGCAGGCAAAAGGTCGCCTTCTGCTCGGCGCCCAACGCCAGCACCGGCTCCGCGGCGGCGAAGCCCGCGGGCAGACGAATCGCGCCAGGAGCATGGCCCCGCGCGCGCCGAATGAAGCGCGGGTGCCCGGCCATCACACGAACGACGGAGTCATCGATCCGATTGGCGATCTCGCGGTCGTGCATGAGCGCGACATCGGCGATGTTGGACAAGCGAGCGCGAGCATCATCGAGGCCGGTCACTTGCGGCTCGTCGGACACGTTGCCGCTCGTCATCACCAAGGGACGACCGACCCGCGCCATCAACAACGCGTGCAGCGGCGTGTAGGGCTGCATCCACCCGAGCGCGTCGAGCCGCGGCGCGAGCTCGTCGGGGAGCCGCTCGGGGCCATCTTCATCCAACACCACGATCGGCGCCTCGACGCTCTCGAACAGGGTCTGCTCGAGCGGGCTCATGCCGCAGTACCGCCGGACCATCGCGGCGTCCGTTGCCATGAGCGCGAGCGGCTTGCCATATCGGTGCTTGCGCTCGCGCAGGCGAGTGATCGCGGCCGAGTTGCTGGCGTCGCACGCCAGGTGAAAGCCGCCGAGCCCACGGATGGCCACGATTCGACCGGCGCGCAGGGCCTCTGCCGCTTGCGCGAGCGCGTCCGCGGGCTCGCGCGCGAGCGCGGCACCTGCTCCGGCTCCGGCGGGATTGAGCGACTCGAGCCAGATCCGCGGGCCACACTCGGCGCACGCGATCGGCTGAGCGTGAAAGCGGCGATCGGCGGAATCCTCGTATTCGGCTCGGCACGCGGCGCACATTGGAAACGCCGCCATCGTCGTATTCGCGCGATCATAGGGCACCCGCGTGACGATCGAGAAGCGAGGGCCGCAGTGCGTGCAATTGACGAAGGGGTAGCCGAAGCGCCGCTCGTGCGGATCCGAGAGCTCGGCCATGCACGCGGCACACGTCGCGGCGTCCGCAGTGACCCGCGTGCGGGCGTCACCGCCGATGCTCGCGACGATCCGAAACTCGCTGTGAAGCTGATCGGTGTCGAGCGGCTCCGCGAGGCCTCGCACGCGAATGCTCTCGATCCGTGACAAGGGCGGGGCCTCATGGGTGAGTCGCGTGACGAAGCGAGCGATGGCCGCAGCCCCACCGCCAGCCCGGATGAGCACCCCCTCGCCGTCGTTGAGCACCTCGCCGATCAATCCTTCCTCGGTCGCGAGGCGCCAGACGGTCGGCCGAAATCCAACCCCCTGCACGGTCCCAGTGACGCGGATCTCCGCCGCGTCGCCGAGCTGGTCGAGCGCGAGGTCGAGGCTCACGCGCTCGCTCCCCGGGCGCTCGCCTCGCTCGTGGCTCCGTCCACGTCGGGCATGTGTACCGGCTTCATGGTCTCCTAGTGGCCCCTGATTCTGCCACGCCGCTCGGGCGGGGCCTGAGCGAGGCAACCGATCACGGCAGATCTATTCGACAGGTCGGCAACCCGCTTCCGGCTCGACCCACTCGTTGGCTCGACACTCGTAAAGCCCGAGCGCGACCGCCTCGAGCCGCTCGTCGAGCTCGACCAGCGCGACCGGAGGACAGCCGCGCGTGTACCCCCAACTCAGGGTCTCGCTCAGCTCGATCCATGCCTGGCCGACGTCGGGAATGCTCGCGCACGAAGGATCGGGCTCACCTACGCTCGCGCCCTCGCTCAGCTCGAGCTCGAGCGCATCGATCGACTCGCGCAGCTCCGGCGTCAAGCTGCCCGAGCGCTCGCAGGTGTCGTCGCCAGAGATCACGAGCTGGGCCGTCGAGCCGTCGACGTTGAGCTGCTGGCTCGCGCACTCGCCCGCACACAAGCCGGGGCTGGTGCCCCACAGCGGATCGCCGATCGCCTCGACGCGCCCGCACTGAGGATCGATGCAGCCGGTCATCGGCATCGAAGTCAGGCCGAGCAACACGAGGCCAATCGCGCCAGTAACCCGGTGCGGTTTCATGGCCCGACTCTACACCCGGCCCGGCTGGCCGAACGGAGCGCCGCTCGCCCTCACGCGAGCTCGAGCAACCCGCGGCGGACCGCCTCGACGACCGCGTGCGTGCGAGAGCGAGCCGCCAGCTTGTCGAGCAGCCCGTCGACGTGGAACTTGACCGTGTGCGCGCTGATGCCCAGCGCGTCGGCGATCGCCCGGTTCGACAGGCCATCGGCGAGCAGGGTCAGGACCTCGCGCTCGCGCGGCGTGAGCTGATCGAGTCGGCGCCCCTGGGCCTTGTTGGGGCTCGAGAGGGTGCCGGACTCGGGCGACCACGCGGCGATCAGCGCGTCGCCGGGATCTACGTCGAGCACGGTCAAGCCGCGATAGACCGCCTCGATCGCGCTGCGCAGCCGGCTCGGGCTCGCATCACGAGCCACGAGCCCGCGCACGCCCGCAGCGAGGAAGGGCAGCGGATCGGCGTCATCAGCGAGCAGGGCGACAATCGGGGGCGGCGGCTCGGCGACGACCCGAAGCCCCTCGCTCTTTTGATGTTGCGGTTGGTGCCGCGCGGCCGGCTCGCGGGCAATCGAGGGCAGGACCGGCAAGCCCTCCTCGTCGAACTCGACCGCGCGCGCGTCCCAGACCAGCACGGCGGCGCGGCGGGGGTCATCGACGACAGAGAAGATTGGACCTGGCTCGACGCCGACGCGCAGCCGACTCCGCAAGGCCGACTCGACCAGGGGGTCGTCGCAGAGGATCGCGATCGGGAGCATGAGGCCCGCGTCGGCGATCGCTCGCGAGGTCTTCTCGGCCCCCGAGCTCATCAGAGCGTCGCGCTGCGTGTCTCGATCGCGGGCTCGCGCCGCCCCGGTCGCGCCTAGCAATGCCTCGGTCGATCCGTCGAGGATCGTTTCGGACAGGAGGGCTTCGGTCTCGCTATCGTCGAAGGTACGCACGTGGGGATCTCTTTGGATCGAAGGGGCACCCGAGGTCGGGGTTCGGGACCAGCGGCCTAGTTCGCAGACGCGGGCCGGAGGTTGCAGGGACGAGCCGTGGGGTGACCCCGAGTCCTCCACAGAGGATAGCGGACAATCTCCGGCGGCTTGACTCGCGACCGAGCCGTCATGCCCCCTCTCCAGCATTGAACCGGGGTAGGAGGCCGTCCCGCCGGTCGTGTGCGCGGTCGGCGAGACGTCCTGGACCTCCGTAGCGCGGCTGGATCCTCGGCTGGCTCGCCGCCGAGCTCGAGCCGCACGGCACCGAGCAGCAGGCCTGCCCGTGCGGCGGGGCCCTCGTCTTCGAGGCCGGCGATCAGCACTCCAGTCGTCAGACCGTTCGCAAGAGGGTGAGCCCGCCGACCTCCTTCGCGCCCGCGTCGAGCAGCACCTGCCTGCACTCGCGCATCGTCGCGCCGGTGGTGATCACGTCATCGAGCAGCAACACCCGACGGTCGAGCACCAAAGCCGGCCGACGCAGCTCGAACGCCCCGGCTACGTTGGCTGCCCGGGTGTCGGCATCCAGCTGGGTCTGGGCTCGCGTCGCTCGACGCCGACGCAGCACCCCGGTGGCCAGCCGTCCGGCCTCGCCCGAGCGATGCTCGCTACGGAGCGCCCAACGAGCGAGCTCCTCGGCCTGATCGAAGCCGCGCCAGAGTCGACGGCTCCAATGCAGGGGGACCGGGATCACGAGGTCCCATTTCGCCCCCGAAGGCGCATGGATCAGCTCACCACGGTCCGCCAGCAACCGACCGAGCGGCCCGGCGAGCGCCAGCGCCCCACTGAACTTGAGCGCGACCACGGCCCGCGCGAGCGGGCCTTCGTATGGAAACAGCGCTCCGATGCCATCCGCTAGCAGTTGCGACTCTGCGAGCTCGGGCTGGCTAGGTCGGCAGCGGGAGCAGAGCGCGAGCGAATCGCCGTGTCGGAGCAGGCGCTCGCAACCGAGGCAGATTGGGGGGAAGATCGAGGACCACATACCCAGACATCGGCCCTCGTGAGGCCGCATTGCACGGTTTTGGCCGGACAGCCAATACCGAGCACGCCAGAGCGACTGGCCATGGCATTCGCCTCAGGGGTGTACAGTGGCGATTCGAATTGCCACAGTGCTGTTTTGGCCCCCCAAGGGGGGCCTTTCACGTCTGGATCCATCGGCGTGGATCCAATCTGGAATCGCTCGGAGATTCCTTGGAGATCACTCGCGAGATCTCCCGATTTTTTTGCATCGAGCCTCGGCCACCGTGCGGCCCAGTTTGCGGCTATTTGGCCAAATTCAGGAGTAACTCGGCGTAGTACGTCGAATCGGTGCCGCCCTTGCGCGCGGCTACGAATCCATATTCGGCTGTGGATTTTTGGCGTCCAGCGAGTCAAATCCAAAGAGGGAGGTCGAATCGATGATGGTACGTAACCCTTCCAGCTTTGGCGTCGGTGAATTGCTCTTCTCGCCCGAGTTCATGTTCGCCCCGGCGGATCTGGCCAGCTGGGATCGGGCGTCGGTGTTGGGGGACCACGATGACCGACCGGGCTTCCGGCCGAGCTTGGAGGGTCCTCCGGCCGCCAGCCAGGTGCCCGAGGGCCTCGTCGTCGCGCGGGCCCTCGACGCGCTCGAGCGCAGCGCCCAGTGGGGAGGCTGCCATCTGCGCGAGACCTCGCGCGGGCGCCTGCGCTCGCTCGGCCGGGTCGGCGTGGGCGAGCGGCTGCACGCGGTCGCGAGCGTCCGCTATCGCAGCCGTGGTCGGACCCAAGAGTCGTTCTTGACCCTGAATGTCGAGATTCGGTCCGAGGGGCGCCGGGTGGCGGAGATGGAGTTCGGCGTGGAGGTGCTGCCGGCCGCGGCCCCCTCGGTGATCAAGCGCCCCTCGCCCGCGCCGTTCGCAACTCAGGCTGCGTGAACCCCAAGCGGCCCGTGGCTCGATGATCCGAGCCAGCCTCGGTGGCAGCCGAGGTGGTTGTTATCTTCGCATCGATGAGTCAGGACCGTCCCCCGCAGGGCATCGACGCACGCCAGCGCGCGCTGCTCGAGCGCATGTGCGTGCGGGCGGGGGTCGAGTTCACCGAGTGGGAGTGCGCGCGGCTGCTGACCGAATTCAAGCGCAAGCTGACGGAGGCCCAGTGGGCCACCTTGCGCGAGGACCCCGAAATCCGCACGCCCGCCGACGCGCTGCGGGTCTTGATCGTGTTCGGGTTCGAGAACCGCCGGCTCGAGCGCCTGCATCTGCGCGCGCGCGGGCGTGATCGCGTGTGGGCAGAGCCCGAGCAGCAGCAGCGAATCGCGCACCTGCTCGGACGCGAGCGGCCGCCCCCAAAGACCAAAGGGATACACCGGAAGGTCGCCAACGAGCCCGCCGTCGCGCGAGCGCGGCCCCAGTCAGGTGGGCCCCAGCTGGGTGGGCGCCCCGCTCGCCGCCGCGGCTGAGGTCACCCGGCCCAGCCGTCGAGGATCGCTATCGAGGCGCTCGTACCCAACCGATTCGCGCCCGCTTCAATCATTGCCTTGGCAGTGGCTGCATCGCGGATGCCCCCCGAGGCCTTGACTCCAATGGTGGGACCGACGACCTCGCGCATTGTCTGAACCGCGGCGACCGTGGCCCCGCCCGGACCAAAGCCGGTCGAGGTCTTGACGAAGGCGGCCCCCGCCGCGACCGCGAGCCGGCTCGCCTCTCGAATTTGCTCGGGGCTCAACAGCGCGGTCTCGAGGATCACCTTGACCACGCGGCCTTCAGCCGCCGCGACGACGGCCGCGATGTCGTCTTGCACGAACGCATGCTCGCCCGCGAGCAGCGGGCCGAGGCTAACCACCATGTCGAGCTCGTCGGCCCCGTCCGCGATCGCGCGCTCGGCCTCGAAGCGCTTGGTCGCGGTCGCGTTGGCCCCGAGCGGAAAGCCGATCACCGTGCACACCTGCACGCCGCTGTCGGCCAAAGCTCGACGAGCCCGCTCGATCCACACTGGATTGATGCACACCGCGCCGAAGCCGTGCGAGCGCGCCTCGGCGCACAGGCGATCGATCGCCGGGGCAGTGGCTTCGGGCTTGAGTAAGGTGTGATCGATGAACGCGGCGAGCTGCTCGCGGGAGGCCGGCAGAGGCATACCCCTGCTCTCGCACCCGCGGCTCTCCCATGCAAGACGACGGCTCCGCGAGGCAGGAACGAGCATGCAGCGCCGGCTTGTACGTCGGTGTAGCAGGCTGCAACGTCTCGATTCGCAACAGCGGGATTCTGTGTCCAAACGTGCAGGAACGAGCGGGTTGTGGCCGCTGCCACACGCAGCGGTGAATCAGGCCGTCAGGATGGTAGTCCGTCGAACCATGTCGACCACCGCCGCTCGCCAAAGCCCCGCTCGCCTCGCCCGGCTCGGCCTCACTGGTTGCCTCGCCGGAGCCCTCGCCACCCTCGCTGGCTGCCACTGGACCTGGTTCGTCCACGAGGAGGACGAGCTCGAGATCTGTGACGACATTTATGCGGACTGCATGGAGTACGCAGTCACTGCCGAGGACAAAGAGTGGTGCCAGATCGACGTCGAGTCCTGCTACGAGGCTTGCGAAGCCAGCTGGGACGACGACGAGCTCGGTGAGGACGATTACGGTGACGACGATGCCGACGGCGAGAGCTCGTCGTCCACGACCAGCGTGGGCGATGATGATGGTGACGGCGACACCTACGGCACGACCGACGAGGGCGAGGGCGAGACCACCACGACGACCGGCGATGACATCCCGCAGGTCTGCTTCGATCTCCACGCCAACTGCATCGGCGAGGCCGAGACGCTCGAGGACGTCGAGGCCTGCGAGGCGCTGTTCGAGCAATGCGCCCACCCGGGCGAGTGCCCGTCTTGTGGTTGCCCCGAAGGCACGCTCGACGCCTGCTTGGACACCTACGCGGCCTGCACCGCCGAGGCCGTCAGCGAGGCCGACATCGACGCCTGCGCAGCCGACTTCGACGCGTGCACTGCCCCCTTCGCCGACGAGTGTGCGGTCGAGGACAACCCGAACCTCGACGTCTGCCTCGCGCAACACGAGCTGTGCGTCGCGTGTGCCGAGAACGACGAGCAGGTCGCCGCGTGCAAGACCGTGTTCGACAGCTGCATGAACGGCGTCCAGCAGTGACGCGGGCTGGGCTCGTTCACGAGTCGACAAACCCAAAAAGGGTCGATGCGCACCACCGTGCCCGATTATCCTCGGACAGGGGGATTCGTGCGTCGACCCGAAACCACTCGTGCAGACGAATACCGAAGCGGAACATGATCTACCCGTCATTGGAGTCTCTACATCTTCGGTTGCCAATCGAATAGTGTCCCGTGAGGAGGACTCGAACCCCCGTCTCAAGGCCTTCAACCAAGCGCTACACCATCTCAGCTATCACGGGATTAGTGCATCGCCTTTTGCCGGGCGATGCGGGGAGGGAGCGTCCGCCAGGAGCGGGTGTCAGCCGCCCTCACGAAGATCCCTCCGAGCGGTCAGTTTCGATTCTCCATGGCGAATAGCTCTCCTTTCTATCGGGATACCTCCACGACGCGCGCGGAGGCGGTACTGGGGGCGGGATTCGAACCCGCGTGGACGGGTTATGAGCCCGGGACCTCGCCACTCGGCCACCCCAGTCGGTGAGGGCGAATGGATCCTCCTGGAATCGAACCAGGGTCACCCGTCGTGTCGGAACGGTGCTCTACCTCTGAGCCAAGGATCCAGCTTCGTATCAACCGAGAATCATGAACAACATCTACACGCCCCTTCAGCCGCGGGGCGGCTGACTCCAAAGGCCCCGCTCAGGCGGACAAAATGACAACCCAACGACTCGCGGATATTTAGCCGCGCGTCTACAGGCTGTCAAGGAAGCGCCCCGAAAAAAATCGAGTCGAGCCCAGGCGGCTTGGCTAGCGCCGATCCGATTGCGGACGCGCACGGGCGTATTCGCCTGCTACGCTGCCCGCAGCACGAGGAGCCCCCCATGAATCAGACAATCGTCAAAGCACTGCTGTTGACCCTGCCGCTCGCGTTCGCGCTTCCGGCCATCGCCGCGCCGCCTGAAGGCGAGGCCGAGGGTGCACCCACCGAAGGTGCAGAGGTTGCCCCTCCGAGCGAGGAAGGCGAGCCAACCGAAGAGGAGGCGCTCGCGGACGACATCCTCCTGGTCATCGATCTGCCGCTCGCCGCCGACGAGGCCCGTGACGCCGGCGTCGAAGAGGCGGAGATCGTGATCGCGCTCGAGGCCGCCGAGGCTGCGGCGGTGTCTCCCGGCGACATGACCGAGGCGCTGACCGAAGAGGCGAGCGAGACCCGGGCCACCGGCAAGCGCGAGGCGTTCGGCCAGTGGGTCAAGCAACAGGTCGCCCAGGGCGTGAAGGGCAAGGCGCTCGCCGAGGCCATCAAGGCGCGCAAGGCCGAGCTCGCCCCGATGACCGACGAGGAGAAGGCCGAGCTCGACGCCAAGCTGAAGGAAGTCGGCGAGAAGCGCCGCGAGCGGAAGCAGAAGGTCCACGAGCTCCGCAAGCAGCTCAAGGAAGCCGGCAAGGAGTCGGTGCTCGCGGGCAAGGAGCGGCACGACGCGATCGTCGCGGCGGTATCCAAGCGCCACGCGGACGAGAAGGCGAAGTGGGCCAAGGCCAAGGGCAAGGGCAAGGGCAAGGGCA
>CBFGLP010001307.1:0-12997 GCA_965649595.1 uncultured Myxococcales bacterium
CCCCGGTGCATTGCCCCCGCTCTGCGATCCAAGTCTCCCAATCGAGGATATCGCGCTACTCACGGGTGTGAACGCGTACTCGCTGGCTACCCAATCTCGGGGCCGAGCTGCGAGCCAATCATTGGTTGGCTCGAGCGCCCACTCTTGGAATGTTCCGAGCACCACGAACTCGTGCTAGGGTTCGAGCATGGCCGCCTTCGTACGCTTGCTTGCTCCCGCTGTACCGTCGTCGGCGGCCCCCATGGGGCGGGCCTTCTCCCGCTCGGTATCGCCGGTGTGGTCCGGGCAGCAGGCTGGGCCAGCCCCGACCAGCCCCGCAGGGCAGCCCACGACTCAACAACAGATCAATCAATGGATGCAGACGACCGCGCCGAATGACTCGAGCCTCGGGCCCTTTGGTCCGCCGCCGGTGAGCAGCGGTCATGAGGCGGCCGAGAATACCTACGTGGATGGGGACGCGAATAAGATGGCTGCCGGGGAGGCTCGAGGCGGGGAACATCGCAACCCGCGACTGGCTGCCAAGGCGTTCGGAGAAGCTTACATTGCCAGGTCGGCGAAGGACAACCGTGAGTATTTCAGCTACATCGTGAAGGTTGGCAAGCTGTACTCCCATGCGTCCGTCATGCGCTCGCCGATGCCTTATTGGATCAATAATCCATCGTTCAATGTCAAGCCCTCTGCTCCGGAATACAAGCTCGTGAAGAACGTCTCGAACCTGCCTCCGGCGCCAGGCAATGCGGTGGCGACGGTTCACACGCATGGAGATCCCAATCAGAAGCAGACCACGTCGGCAGCCAGTGCAGATGATCATGCAGCGTTTCACGATTGGTTCAAGACCAGCGCAGGCGGGATTGATACGCACTTCGTGATCAGCGCCATGCCGCAAGAGGTCCTGTGGGGGAAAGATCGCGCGACGATGTATGAATATCGAGTCCGCAGTGATGGCAAGAAGATGCACGGTTATTGGGGGGACCGAGACACGCAGGGGAATCAGGTCGTATGGGAACGCCTGGCCGCCGGACGCCGCTCTCCGCGGTTGTGAGGCACTCTGCTAGCCCTCGAGCAGCTCGATCGCCCGCTCGAGCAGCTCGTCGTGCTCGCGGGCGGCGGGCCACGTGGGCTCGAGCGCGAGGCTGGGGGCGATCCCACGGCGCGACGCAGGTGTCCCGTCGTGGCGCAGCGCGTCGGTCTGACCAAAGCTCATGCACCAGCCCCCGGGCAGCCAGACCGTCGCGGTGTGGGCGAGCTCGCCAGCGCTGGTGCTGCCGAGGATCGTCGCGCCGACACGCTCGAACGCTGCGAGCTCGAGCTCGGCGCGGCCGCGCGTGCGGTGATCGGCGAGCGCGATGATCTTCTGATGCAGCCGCGGTGCCGCGGGCGGAAGCTCGACGTGGGCGAAGGGCTCGAGCGGCAGCTTGCCCTCGATGGTCGGGCCCACGCGGATCCGCTCTTCGACGATCTCCAGCGGCTCGCCGAGCCAGTGAGCCGCGAGCGATCGCTCGCGATCGAGCATCGACCCGCGCAGATCGACGATCACCGCCTTGGCCTTTCGCAGCCAGCGGGCGGCCAACCGCAAGTTGGGCATCCGAGTGGCGTCGACGTACCAGGTGTCGCCTGCGATCGCGAAGATCATCTCGCGTGGCCGCCGATCTCCACCTCCGGGGTGCTCGTCGCTCGGCAAGCTCGCGCGCAGCTCGAGCGTGACGCGGTGCTCGCCCGACGCGTCTTCGCGTAGCACCCCGAGCCGAATCGAAGCGCGCTTGCTCGTGCGCTCGAACAGCTGGTCGACGGCTCGGGCCACGCGCGCGCTCGCGGTCGCGGCCGCGGTGAGGGGGAGCCGGTCGGCGAGCAGCGTATCGATCGGCTGTCCGTCGATCTCGACGATCACGTCGCCCGGCTGCAGCGGATCGAGCTCGGCTTCGAGGCCGGGGATCGGATAGGCGACGATCCGCTCCGCGACCCAGGCGATGCCGACCGGCAGCGTCCAGCGACGGGCGTCCCGACGATGCGCGACGACGGGGCGAGCTCCCGCGCTCGGATCCTCGAAGCGCCCGAGCAGGTGGTCGAGCGCTCGCCGTGCCGCCTCGGGGCCCTCGTGCTCGGCCGCGAGGCACAGGGCCTCGCGCAGGACCGCCTGCGGGTCGTGGGGCGGATGCGGCGAGAACCAGCGCAGCACCGACCAGGCCTGGATCACCGCGAGCAGCCGCGTGGCCCGATCGTCCGCGGTGTACTCGAGCGCCCGATCTCGGTCGAAGGCCGGAGCAGCTTCGCGCGGCTGGGAGGTCGAGGACTTCCACAAGGCGATCGGCACCAACGCTGCGAGACCACGCGGGAGCCCGAGCTCGAGCGGGCGAGCGGGAGCCAGCACCTCGATCGTCGCCTCGCTGTTGCACCACGAGCAAGCCTGCCGACCTGCGCGACGGCGCTTGGTTGGGGGCGCGTCGGTGCATGAGCGCTCGCGCTGCGGGTCGAGCTCGAGCCGGCGCGCGCAGGCTGGTCCGCTCGCGTCCGAGCCGAACCCACGGCGGTGCCACTGCACGATCACGTCGCGCTCTTCGAACAACACCGAGGGCAGGGAGGGGCGAGGCTCGGGCTGTTCGGGCTCGGGTTCGTTCGTATCCGACGGCTTGGCGTCCGCGTCCGGCCCGGTCGCAGGTGGGCTCACCGCGTCGGGTTTTGTGGTCTCGGGCTTCGAATCGACAGGCGGAGAGTCGGTGGATTCCGATTCGGGTGGTTTCGACTCCGATGATTCCGGAGGCGGATTCGCGGGCTCCGAATCGGCCGGCTTCGAATCGGCCGGCTTCGAATCGGCCGGCTTCGAATCGGCCGGCTTCGATTCGGCCGGCTTCGAATCATTGGGGGCCGTCTTTTCCAGCTCCGACTCAGATTCTTTCGCGTCCGCCTCGGGATCCGGACACGCGTCCGCGTCCAGCTCGCTCTTCCCCTCGCCCTCCTTCGCCGTTTCGAGCTCCGCCCGCCACAGCAGCATCGTCGGCGCCACGCCCTCGAACAGCCCTCGCAGCCCCTCCGCCAGCTCGGTCGGCGTCGCCGCGCTCTCGAGGCCGCGCACGCCGTCGAGCAGCAGCGGCTCCCACTCGCACGCGGCCGCCTCGTCGCTCGGGTGCAGCCAACGCAGCGCCGCGCTCAGCTCTGCCAGCGCGACCAAGTTGCGAGCTCCCCGCTCCGTCAGCGCCCGCGCGGGCTCGGGTCCGCTCGGGGGGATTCGCGTCGCTTCGGGTAGACGACAGCCAGGCAGCGTGCCGACCAGGGCGGCCCCGCCGGCGACGATCATCCAGCTCCTCCGGGAGACGTCGCGGGCCCTGGGCACGGCGGGATTGTCGACAAACTCGACCACGCGGGCAACCGGAGTCGCGCCTAGACGGGCACGGGCAGGCGCAGATCCGCAGGCAGCTGCCCACGATCCTGCGCGAGGCGCAGCCGCTCGAGCACGCGCTCGTCTGCCGAGCAGCCCGAGAGATCCAAGCAGGCGATGCCGTCCCACGACCCACGAGCGCGGCTGAGCGCGGTCACCTGGTCCTCGGTCAGCGGACCGTTGGGGAGCCGCAGCTCGATCGTCTCGAGGCTCGCGCGGTCGTTGGCGCCGACCAGGCACGCGAGACCCGAGGGGTCGAGGGCGGCGGTGCTCGCCACCTGGATCGTCAAGCGACGCAGCTGCGGCATGTGGCGCGTCAGGTACAGACCGCTGTAGTGCTCCCCAACTCGGCGCATGCGTAGCTCGAGGTGCTCGAGCGTGTCCGCGAAGCTGTCCCAGTTCCACCGCGTGCCGTGCAGCGGCGCCGACTCGCTGCAGATCGTCAGCCGGCGGAGGTCGTGCAGCTGCGGCCACGTGCGGGCGAAGTGGCGGCTTCCGAGGTTGTATGTGAGTGGTTGATCACCGAGCTCGAGCTCGCGCAGCTGCGAGACGACCTCGGACTCGGCCAACACCGAGTCGAGCTCGAGCCAACCGAGCAGTGCGCTCGCGATGCCCAGCCGCTGCAAGCGGGCGCTGACCGGCAGCGCGAGCAGGGCCGCGAGCAGCTGCAGCGGACCTCCGGCGTGCCGCGTCCACTCGAGCGGTCCGACGAACGCCGCATCGAGCATGCCGAGGCGCCAGCGCAGATCGAGCCCGCCAACCGCGTGGCGCAGCGGACCGTAGAGATGGGCCGTGTGTGCTCGCTCGAACTCGTCGACTCGTTGGCGCAGCTCGGTGAGCTCGCTCGGGTCGTCCACGGCCTGGAGCTCGTGCTCGGCGAGGGCATGATGCAGCGCGATCCACTGCCCGCGCGGATCTCCCTGAGCCTGCAACCAGTCGCCGTAGATCAGGTGCCGCTCAGCGTCCTCGGGGTGCCTGTGCAGGGCCGCCTCGAGCTCGAGGTTTCGGGCGCTGACGGCCCGCAGCAGCTCGATCTCGTCTTGTGCCACGCGCAACCCCTCGCGCTGCCAAGCCGCGATCTGCTCGACTACCCGCCGCTCGACTCGGGCTGGATCCTCGAAGCTCTCATGCTCGGATCCCACCCACGCGCCGAGCTCTCCGTGCTCGCGCTCGAGCTCGCGCTCGCCAACTCGCAGGCGGAGCGCCGACTGATCTCCGCGGGCCGGATGCCCGGGATCGAAGGCGTAGACGTAGCGCCAGGTTCGTTCGACCTCGACGCGGGCGTCTATCTCCATGAACTTTCGCGCGACGCGACGAGCCTCGGCCGCGGACACCTGGTCGAGGATCACCCCTTGGTTGTCGACGATGTCCTTTGCCTCGCGCAGCCCTACGCCGGTGAAGTCGCGCACCAGCTTGATCGCCGAAATGGCGTGGCTGCCCTGGACATAGCGGATCCGATAGGTCTCCATCGCCGCCTCGGCCCACTATGCCCGATGTGATGAAGAGCGTCGCCCGCCTCGGTACCTGGCTCGGGAGCGTGCGCCGCGGCGTCGTGGATCGCAGCGTCAGCTCGGCTGGTCTCCGGGTCGGTTCAGGTCGAAAAACCAGAATGGAACCGGCCGCGCCGACTGCTACGTCTGCCCGGTGACCCACCGCAGCTCCGCTCGCCCCACCCCGACCCAGGCGCTCGTCTCGACCTTCTTCTGCCTGGTCAGCGCGTGCGCGGGCGAGCTCGACAGCCCGATCCCGACCGCGTCCTATCCCAAGGTCGAAGGCGAGCCAGCGCGGGCGCTGGTGATCATGCTGCCCGGCGCGGGTGACCGCGTCGGGGCCTACGACGAGCAGGGCTTCGTGTCGGCGATGCGAGAGAGCGGGATGTCGGTCGACATGCTCGAGGTCGACGCGCACTACGGTTACTACAAGAGCCGCACCTTGCTCGAGCGCATGGAGCAGGACGTGCTCGCGCCCAACCGCGGCAAGTATGACGAGATCTGGATCGTCGGGATCTCGATGGGCGGGATTGGGGCGCTATTGACCGCGTGGACGTATCCGGACGACGTCGACGGGCTGATCCTGATCGCGCCCTATCTCGGGCGGCGCAAGACCTTGAAGGAGATTGCGAAGGCCGGCGGGATTCAGCAGTGGCAACCACCCGCAGCCGAGGGCGAGTGGGACGTCGAGATCTGGCGGATGCTCAAGCAGGCAAGCGAAGAGGGGCAGGGGAGCGAGCCAGAGATCTGGTTGATGTACGGCGAGGACGACTTCGGCGTGAAGGCCCACGAGCTGCTGGCGGCGGGGCTGCCCGCAGACCGAGTCAAGACGACCTCGGGCGGGCACTCGTGGGACACGTGGACGCGGCTGTGGGCAGCGCTGATGGGGATCGGGCCGATATCAGGCGATCGGCGTGACCAGCCGGCCGAGATCGAGCCCGTCGAGCTCGATCCGCACGACTCGCCCAGCGCTCAGCGCCGAGACCCCCGCGGGCGTGCCAGTAAAGATCAGATCCCCGGGCTCCAGCGTCATGCAAGCCGACAAATGCTCGATCAATTCCGGGATCGGAAAGATCATCAGATCGAGCCCGCCGTCCTGCACCAATTGATCGTCGAGGTACCCGCGAATCCGTAATTGCTCGCCCGGCAGGACCCACCCGGGCGGCGTCAGGCGCAAGAACGCCCCGACCGGCCCGAACCCATCAAAACCCTTTGCCCGGGTCCACTGCTTGTCGCTCTTTTGCAGGTCACGATTCGACACGTCATTGCCGAGCAAATACCCCGCGACGTGGTCCCACGCCCGCTCGCGCGCGATCGCCTTTGCGCGTCGCCCGATCACCACGACCAGCTCGGACTCCATGTCGATCCGCTCGTATCCGCCGGGCAGGTGGATCGAGCGCCCCGAGGGCACCAAGCACGAGGGCGGCTTGAAGAAGCTCAGGATCGACTCGGGCACCTCGTTGCCGAGCTCGCGCGCGTGCGCGACGAAGTTGCGACCGATGCAGAGGATCTTGCTCGGCTCGACCGGGTGCAGCAGCTCGGCGTCCGCGATCGATCGCGCAGGCCCGAGCGGCGCGGCCTCGTGGGCGAGCGTCCACGGCTCGAGCGCGGTGCCGCGCTCGCGGGCGACGAGGAAGGGATCGGCGATCGGCTCCCAGCGCTGGTCCGGACCCGGGCTCTCACCCCCAGTGCAGCAGCGCAGCGTGAGCGGGCGGTCGTCGGCAACGATCCGGGTGAGCCACAGGGCGTCGTTCACGGCAGCAAGCTGCCCCACTCGCCCGTATCTGACAAGTTGCATGGCAAGCGGCGCCGGATGCGGCAGGATTGCCGACCCATGCCCTTCCAGGTCCGCAGCATCCAAGTCGCCGTCGATCTTCTTCGTGAGTTGGACCCCGACGAGCCCCTCAACACGCCCGAGCAGTTCGAGCACTACGACACGATCGGAGCGTGGTCCTACGATCCCGTCGGCGAGTGGGCCAGCAGCCCGCCCTTCTCGGTCCTCTACCAGCAACGCGATCCGCTCGGCCACAGCGAGGAGGTGCTGACCAACCCGAACAAGCTCCTCGACTACGCCAACTTCGGCGGGGCGATCGCGACTTGGAACGCAAACGGCACGGGCAAGTGGGCGCACTCGCCCGGCGAGTGGATCATCGTCGACGTCGAGCTCGTGCAAGAGCAGGCCGATGATGACGACGATGACTACTTCGACGACGAAGAGGGTGGCGGCGGCGGCAATTATGTCAGCGTCATCTTCGCGCTGTGGAAGGTGAGCGAGGGCTGGGCCGCCGCGGTCTGGCGGCCGGTCGAGCGGGACACCCTGGTCGAGCTGATCGGTCTCGACGAGTGGCCGACCGAGGGCTGGGAAGATTGCCGGGTCTGGTACGGCGAGTGAGTATCGAGCGGCCGTGCAGCTCCACTTCGAGCACACGGCCGACATGCTCGGGTTCAGCGGTGTGCCCGTGGCCGCTGCGGTCCCGTCCGCGCCCGTCCCCTCGCGTCCGCGCGCTCCCACGTGACGCGGGCCGAACGCCGCTCTATCCTCCCGCGGCGTGCGAGCCCACCTCGAGGTCCGGGCCAGCGATCCTGCCCAGCCTGAAGCAGCGGCGGCAGCCGTGGCCGAGCGCTTGCTCGCTCGGCTGCCGCGACGTCGACCGATCACTCTCGCGATTCAGGGCGTCGGTCCACACGCGGGGCTGGCCGTCACGCCTTGGGTGCTCGGTGGTCTGCTCGGGATGCTGGTCGATCGCGAGCGGACGCCGGTGAACCTACTGGTGCTCGGTGATGCGGCCACCGCCGAAGCTTCACTGCGCCGAGCAGTCACCCGCGGGCTCCCGACCCACGAGCTGATCGAGCGGATCGATCCCGATCGCAACGTGCTGCTCCATTCGCGCGAGCGCGAGGACGAGACGGCCACGGTCTCGCGCGAGCTGATCGGCACGAGCCTGATGTTGGTGTTGCCCTTGCTGCATCGACGGAGCACGACCGGCGGGCGCGATGCGTGGCATGGTCCGCTCGCCGCGGCGCTCGGCGCCCTCGCGCGCGCGTTGGGATCGCGAGCGGGCGCCCGAGCCAAGACCAAGCTGGCCCGCGCGAGCGAGCTCTCCCGCACGATCGAAGCGGGACACCGCCTGGTGGGTGAAGTGTTCGCCGATGGTGCGGCGCTGATCGACGCGACCTGGGCAGGCGTCGCCGATGCCGAGCCGGAGCCGAGCGAGCCGATGCTCGGACGGATCGCCGGAGCCTCGGCGCTGGCGAAGGTGGCCCGGCCTTCGCTGGGGATCGGCGCCACCGAGCCCACCCCGGTCGCGCTCGGGGCCGAGCTGGTCGCTCCCGAGCAGGCGCTGGGCATAGGTGACCTCGCGAGCTTGCCGCTCTCGACCTTGCTCGGAGTCGACGAGTGGCTCGCTCACCTGCTCGGGCTAGGTCTTCGCAGCGGCGCCGTGTCTCGAGCGCCCGAGGTCGAGGGCACGCTCGGACGCTGGCCGCACCTGCAGCTCGCACCTCGCGGACCAGATCCAGGGCTCGCGGGTCGAGCGATCGCAGGCCTGCGTAGCCAAGCCCGCGCCAAGCTGTCGAGCGCGAGCCCGCGTGCCTCGCTGCCGGCCCGCGTCCCCGGTCGCTTCTCCGCCGAGTGGACGCGCAGCTGGTATGGCGACGTCGAGCGCAACGAGCTCGAGCGCGCGGCCGAGCAGGTCCGAGCAGGTCGAGCGAGGTCGCGGTGAGCCGGCTGCTCCGACGGACCCTCGTCGGCATCGCGCTCGGGGTCGTCGTCTACATCGTGATCCTGCTGCTCTTCGGCGCCCGCGATGTCGCGGCTACGCTCGAAGGCTTCGCCGGCTGGACCGTGGTCGCGGCGCTCGGCCTCTCGACGATCAACTACCTGCTGCGGTTTTGGAAGTGGGAGCTCGCGCTCGGCTGGCTCGACGTGCGCGGCGGCTCGGGCGGGCTGCATCCGCCCGCGAGCAACCTGACCTACGCGCGCTCGCTGCAGATCTACCTGGCCGGCCTGAGCATGTCGGTCACGCCCGGCAAGCTGGGCGAGGTGCTTCGCAGTGTGCTCTTGCGGGCGAGCGACGGCGTGCCCTTCACCCGCACGGCCCCGGTGGTCGCGGCGGATCGACTCAGCGATCTGATCGCGCTGGTGATCCTCGCGCTGGTCGGGATCTCCGAGTTCTCGCAGTACCTCCCGCACGTGCTCGCGGCCTTGGTGCTGGTGCTCGCGGGCGTGGTCGTGCTCGGGACCCCACGCCTGTTTGGCGGGCTGATCGATCTGTGCGCTCGGCTCCCGCTGATCGGTGGCCTCGTCAGCAAGGCGCGCGGCATGGTCGACAGCGCCGCCGTGCTCCTGCGCCTGCGCTACCTGACGGTGCTCTCGTTGATCAGCGTGGTCGGCTGGGGGCTCGAGTGCGTCGGCTACTGGCTGATCTTGCGCGGGTTCGCGGACGTCGAGGCCAGCTTGTTGCTCTGCACCTTCTTGTGGTCCGCCACCACTCTGATCGGCGCCCTGTCGTTCTTGCCCGGTGGCCTCGGCGCGACCGAAGGATCGCTCGGCCTGCTCGTTGCCCGCTTCGCCGTGGGCGTGAGCCAGCCGATCGCCGTGGCCTCGACCTTGCTAATCCGCTCGTGCACTCTGTGGTACGGCGAGCTGGTCGGCGCCCTCGCGTTGGCCCTGTTCATGCGTGACCCTCGGCTGCGCGCCGCAGCCCGCGAAGCCAACCCCGACGCACCTCAGCCCGCGGCACCCAAACCCCCACACGAGCCATGATCGAGTACGAGATCGTCGACGAGTTCCCGACCACCCCCGAGAAGTACTGGGAGATGTTCTTCAGCGAGGCCTACAACGAGGCGCTGTGGAATCACCTCGACATCCAGCGCGAGGTGATCGAGTTCAAGCGCGAAGGCGAGGGCGACAGCGAGGTCATTCGCCGGGTCCAGAAGCTGACCCCGCGCCGCGACGTGCCCTCGGCGCTGCGCAAGCTGGTCCGTGACGCGATCAGCTATGAGGAGCGCAACGTCTGGCGGCGCAAGGACAACGCGATGGAGGTCGTGACCACGCCCAACTTCTTCGCCGACAAGTTCACTGCGAAGGGGGTGTACCGATTGGAGCCGATCGGAGCGGACAAGCTGCGGCGGATCTGGAAGGCCAGCTGCGAGTGCCGGGTCCCGCTGGTCGGCGGCAAGGTCGAGCAGCACGTGGTCGACGAGGTCAAGCGCAGCTATCAGGCGACCACGATCTTCACCCGCGACTGGATCAAGAAGCACCTTGCTACTTAGTCAGCCCCACCGGGGCTGAGGAGGCTAGTCAGCCATGCCGAGCCCGACGCATCTCAGCTTGCCCGGTGGTCCAACCATCCGCCGCATGGGCTTTGGGGCCATGCGCATCACCGGGCCGGGCGTCTGGGGCGAGCCCCCCGATCCCGAGGCTGCGAAGGCGCTCCTGCGCCGGGTCGTCGAGCTCGGCATCCAGCTGATCGACACCGCCGACGCCTACGGCCCCGAGGTCAGCGAGCGCTTGCTCGGCGACGCGCTCGCGCCCTACCCGAGCGACCTCGTGATCGCGACCAAGGGCGGCCTCGTCCGTCCTGCTGACAAGTCGTGGCAGCGCAACGGTCGACCCGAGCACCTGCGCCGCGCGTGCGAGGCCAGCTTGCGGCGCTTGCGGGTCGAGTGCATCGACCTCTACCAGCTCCACGCGCCCGACGAGCGGGTGCCCTTTGTCGATCAGGTCGGCACGCTCGCGGACCTGCGCGAGGAGGGCAAGATCCGGATGGTCGGGCTCAGCAACGTCAGCGTCGCGCAGCTCGCCGAGGCGCGCCGGATCGTCCCGATCGTCTCGGTCCAGAACCGGTTCAACTACGCGGATCAGACCCACGCCGACGTGCTGGACGCCTGCACCGCGGCTGGCATCGCGTTCCTGCCTTGGTATCCGCTCGCAACCGGTGGCCTCGAGGCAGGGCAGGGTGAGCTCGGCGCGATCGCCCGCGAGCTCGGGGCCACGCCCAACCAGGTCGCGCTCGCATGGCTGCTGCACCTCTCGCCCGTGGTCTGCCCGATCCCAGGCACCTCCAAGCTCGCGCACCTCGAGGAGAACTTTGCCGCCGAGCGGCTCTCGCTCGGCGACGAGCACATGCAACGGCTCGCTCGGGCATGAGAGCCGTCGTTCGGCTCTGCCCATGCTATCGCTCGTGCCATGGCGCTCGTCCGACGACCGCTCTGCTCGAGCCTCGGCTTGGTTACGCTGCTCGCTTGCACCCCCAAGGGCGCACCCGACGACGAGTCGAGCAGCGCTGACCTCAGCGAGGAGAGCTCGGCGACCAGCGGCAGCGAGGCCGACGCAGACGATGGTCCGCAGCTCGTTTGCGTCCCCGACGAGACCCGCTGCGCCGATGACCACACGCTCGAGCGCTGCACGGCCACCGGCCTGACATGGGAGGCCGAGCCCTGTGAGACGCACCAGACCTGCGAGCCTTGCTACGGCAGCGACGGCAACCCCGACGATTGCGTCGCTGCCTGCATCGGTCCCTGCGAGCGGCTCCAAGACGACCAGCCATCGTCGCTCGGCTGCTCGTTCTTCGCGACCAGCATGTACCAGGCCGCGTCGGCGCTCGAGGAGCCTCCACCCGACGCGCTGGTCGTCGGCAACCCCGATCCGGACCGCGCCGCCACGATCGAGCTGCGCTTCGTCCCCGAGGGCAGCAATCAAGAGGTGCAGGCGAGCGACCCCGTGCTGCTCGATCCGGGCGAGACCCACGTGTTCGTGCTCGACCCGGAGCTGACGATCTACGACGGCGACGGCTCGCTCTACCGCTCGGGCGTGATCCACCATGTAATCAGCGATCTGCCGATCGTCGCCTATCTGCACTCGCCCTTCGAGGGCTCGTCGACCAACGGCGCCGCGCTGCTGCTGCCCGAGCACATGATGCAGCCGGACTATGTAGTGTACGGCTACCCGGCCTACGTGACGCCCAGCTACTTCTCGATCATCGCCTTGCAGGACCAGACGGTCGTGCGCTGGCAGCCGCGGGTAGAGACCGCGGGCAACGGCCTGCCGCTGCCCTTCGTCGAGGCCGGTGCGATGGGCGAGCAGCTGCTCAACCGGTTCGACAACCTGCGCATCGACAGCTCGGTCAAGTACGACCGCCCGCCCTGCGAGCAAGACCTCTCGGGCACCGTGGTGACCGCCGACAAGCCGATCTGGCTGGTCTCGGCGGTGCGGGGCATTCGCGTGCCCTTCTGCGCGAGCGAGAACACCGTGATCCCCGGCTGCGCGCCGCCGGCTCCGATGCTCGAGGTCTGCGAGCGAGGGTCCGACTTCGTGCAAGAGCAGAACCTCCCGCTCGCCTATTGGGGCGAGGAGTACGTGGCCCCGCACTCACCCCTTCGGGCCGACGAAGACCACTATTGGCGCGTGTTCGCGGGCGCCGACAATGTCACGATCCACGTCGAGCCCGCCCAGCCCGGGACGCCGATCGTGCTGGCGCAGCGGGGGGATTTTAGCGATCTGGTGGTCCCGGCCGGGACCGATCTGGTGTTTCGCGGCGACGGGCCCTTCATGCCCGTGCAGTACGTCGCGGGGCATTATGAGGCGAACAACATCGGCTCGCCGGCGATGGTGCAGATGGTCCCGACCGAGCAATTCATCGACAGCTACGCGTTCGTGACCGGGTTCAACTACGATTTCCATTATGTGCAGGTGATCCGACCGGGCGGCGGGGCGGAGGTGCTGCTCGACGGAATCACGGTCGGTGGATGGGAGCCGGTCGGGGACTGGGACGTGGTGACCGTGGAGATCGCCGAAGGGGCGCACTTCATTCGGTCGGAGGAGGCGTTCGGGATCGTGCAGTATGGGTATACGGCATTCACCGACGAGCT
This sequence comes from uncultured Myxococcales bacterium, assembly GCA_965649595.1. Taxonomy (GTDB): domain Bacteria; phylum Myxococcota_A; class Polyangia; order Nannocystales; family Nannocystaceae; genus Plesiocystis. The sequence goes on from CBFGLP010001307.1 coordinate 12,736, forward strand.
GTTCTCGTCGGGGTACGCGTATCCAGGCGGGATGCGGGCGGAGGTGCTGTTCATTCCCTGATCCCTGCGCTCGGTTGCGTTTGGAACGCAACCGAGCGCAGGGATTCCTAGTCTTGATGGAGGGACCGTGGCCGGTCCCTCCCCCTGCCCGCCCCTGACGGGGCGTTGGTTCGTGCCGGGTGGGGACCGTAAATGACTCCTGCCGGCAAAGCCGTGACGGGGCCTCCTCCTCCTGCCCGCCCCTGACGGGGCGTTGGTTCGT